>DASQNB010000026.1:0-9084 GCA_035645175.1 Geodermatophilus sp. | reverse complement strand
CGTGTCCCGGTTCATCCGCGGAGAACCCGTCGACGGGACACCTGGTCCGGCACGGCCGGCCGTCCACCCAGACCGTGTCGATGTCGGCCGGTGAGCCGAGCGCGAACGCCTTGGCCAGTGCGTCCTCCGGGCCCGCCGCATGGCGCAGCGCCACGTCGAGGGTCGTGCCCACGCGGGGCCGCAGCCACACGGCGTCGAAGCGCCGCCCCGCTCCGAGGTCGCCGGTCTGGTGCCGGAGCCCGAGCACGTCGGCCCCCGCGGCGGTCGCGAGGTGCAGCAGGTGGGTCGATGTCAGCTCCAGCCCGTCGTCCCCGAGCAGTCGCTGCACGAAGTAGGCCTGCAGCCCCTCCTTGAACAGGCAGAACCCCGTGCCGGCGCCGACGTCGGACCCGAGCGCCACACGGACGCCGAACGCCAGGTGGCGCGCGAGCGGGAAGAGCCCGCTGCCCAGAGCCGCGTTGCTGGTCGGGCAGTGGGCGACGCTCGCGCCCCGCTCGGCGAGGCACGTCAGCTCGCCGTCCGTCGGGTGCACGTTGTGCGCCAGCACACTGCGCCCGCCGATCAGCCCGTGCCGGTCGTAGGTGTCCAGGTACCGGGAGCCGTCGAAGAGCTCGGCGACGGCGGCGATCTCACGGACGTTCTCGTTGACGTGCGAGGTGAACCACGACCCCTCGACGTCGGTGAGCAGCGACGCGCAGGATTCCAGGAGTTCGTTCCCGCACGACAGCGAGAACCGCGGGATGACGGCGTAGCGGTTGGCTCCCACCCCGTGCCAGCGCCGGGCCAGGGCGAGCCCCTCGTCGTAGGCGCGTTGCGGCGTCGTCAGGAGCTCGTCGCGCAGCAGCCGGTCGCTGACGACGAGACCGCTGGTGACGCGCAGACCGGTGCGGGCGGCCTCGGCGAAGAGCACGTCGACCGCCGGGGCGAAGTGAGCTCCGAACACCAGCGCCGTGGTCGTCCCCGCCTGGACCAGACCGCTGACGAACTCCGCCGCGACGGCCTGTGCGTACCGCGGGTCGGCCAGCCGCGCCTCCTCGGGGAGGGCGCAGCGGGACAGCCAGTCCAGCAGCGGCATGCCCAGCCCGCCGATCGCCCGGACCTGTGGGAAGTGGACGTGGGTGTCGACGAAGCCCGGGAGCACCAGCCCGCCGCGCAGGTCGACGACCTCCTCGTCGGGATGCCGCACGCGCAGCTCGGCGAAGCCGCTGCGCGCCTCGATCGTCCCGTCGCGCACCAGCAGCCCGGCGTCGGCGTCGGCACGGAGCACGCCTCCGGTGAACGGGTCGTCGGGAGTGTCGAGGACCGTGCCCCGGTAGAGCGTCACGAGGACGCCTCCCGGTCCACGGCCCGCTCGCCGTCCGGCACGGCCTGCGCGCGCTCGAATGCGGAGATCAGCGCGGCCGCGACACCGACCGCGATGGTCGCCGGGTCCTTGCCGGTGATCCCCGGCAGCCCGATCGGGGTCGTGATCCGCTCGATCGCCTCGGCCGAGTGCCCCTCGTCGGCGAGCTTGCGCCGGAAGCGCGCCCACTTGGCCGCCGAACCGATGAGACCGATCGGCCCGAGCCCCGGCGTGCGCAGTGCGGCGTCGCACAGCGCCGCGTCCTCGGCGTGGTCGTGGGTCATGATCAGCACGTGCGCGCCCGGCGGCAGCTCGGCGAGCACGAGCTCCGGCAGCACCGGGACGTGGTGCACGGAGATCCGGGCCACGGCGTCGGCGAGCACCGCCAGACGCTCCGGCGTGAGCTGCTCCGGCCGGGAGTCGACCAGGTGCAGGTCGAGGTCGTGCCGAGCCAGGATCCGGGCCAGTTCCAGGCCGACGTGGCCCACCCCGAAGACCGCCACCGCAGGGGCGACCGGCAGGGGCTCCAGCAGCACCGTGACCTCACCGCCGCAGCACTGCACGCCGTGCTGGTACGGCGCCTTGTCCGACAGGGCCACCGTGAGCAGTTCCGGCGCGGCGGCGCCCGCATCGAGGAGGGCTCGCGCGCGGGCGGTCGCGACGGCCTCGAGGTTCCCGCCGCCGATGGTGCCCTCCGCTCGCTCGCGGGCGACCACCATCTTCGCTCCGGCCTCGCGCGGAGCGTGCCCCCGGACGGACGCGACCGTCACCAGGACTCCCCGCTCACGGGCGGCACGCAGCCGCTCGACGGCCCTCAGCCACTCCATCGCGCGCTCCTCACGTCCGGCTCAGCAGGTGCTGACCCCGCTCGGAGAAGGGCGCCATCGGCGGCGCGCCCAGCTCGGGCTGCTCCGGCTCGGTCCCGGGGGCGCCCTCGGCGACGTGCCCGTGCTCGGTGCTCCGCCGTGCCTGCTGGATGGCCCAGTAGACGGCTTCCGGGGTGGCCGGCGAGGCGAGGTCCACGCTGATGCCGGCCGGACCGAAGGCGGCTGCGGCCTGGCGCAGCGCCTCCCGCACGGAGAACGCCAGCATCAGCGGGGGCTCGCCGACGGCCTTCGAGCCGTAGACGGCCCCCTCCTCGGTCGCGTTCGGCAGCAGCGTGACGTTGAAGACCTCGGGCATCTCCGAGAAGCTCGGCAGCTTGTAGGTGCTGGCCGCCTGCGTCGAGAGCCGCCCGCGGGTCGGTCCGTCGCCCTCGTCCCAGCGCAGGTCCTCGAGGGTGAGCCAGCCGGCGCCCTGGACGAAGCCGCCCTCGATCTGGCCGAGGTCGACCAGGGGCGACAGGGTGTCCCCCACGTCGTGCACGATGTCGACCCGGCGGGTGCGGTAGGCCCCGGTGAACCCGTCCACCTCCAGCTCCGCGGCGGCCGCGCCGTACGCGAAGTACTTGAAGGGCTCCCCCCGCATCCGCGAGGAGTCCCAGTGCAGGCCCTCGGTCCGGTAGAAGCCGGCGGCCCACAGCTGGACCCGCTGGAAGTAGGCCTGCTTGACGACGTCCTCCCAGGCCAGCCGCTCGCTCGAGAACGCGATGCCGTGCACCAGCCCGTCCCCGAACCGCACGTCGGCCGCGCTGACGCCGAGGCGCTCGGCGGCCACCTGGGCCAGCCGCCCGCGGATCTGCTCGCACGCGTTCTTGACCGCCGCGCCGTTGAGGTCGGCTCCCGAGCTCGCCGCCGTCGCCGACGTGTTGGGCACCTTGTCCGTGCGGGTCGGGGCCAGGCGCACCCGCTTCAGCGGGACGCCCAGGGTCGTGGCCGCGACCTGGAGCATCTTGGTGTGCAGCCCCTGTCCCATCTCGGTGCCGCCGTGGTTGATCAGTACGGACCCGTCCTTGTAGACGTGGACGAGCGCGCCGGCCTGGTTGAAGGCCGTGAGGTTGAACGAGATGCCGAACTTGACCGGGGTGACCGCCAGGCCCCGCTTGACGTGCTCGTGCGCGTCGTTGAACGCCGCGATCTCCTGCTGCCGCGCGGCGAAGTCGCTGTCGTCCAGGGTCTGCTGCCAGATCGACGCCAGCCGCTCGGGATGGCGCACGGGCTGGCCGTAGGGCGTGGTCTGCCCCGCGGTGTAGAGGTTGCGGTGGCGCAGCGCTGCGGCGTCGACGCCGAGCAGCGGGGCGCAGCGGCCGAGGATGTCCTCGATCACCAGCATCCCCTGCGGTCCGCCGAAGCCGCGGAACGCCGTCTGCGAGGTCTTGTTGGTCCGGGCGATCCGGCCGTTGACCCGGACGTTCGGGATCCAGTACGCGTTGTCGACGTGACACAGGGCCCGGGCGAGCACGGGCTCGGACAGGTCCAGGCTCCACCCGCCGTCGGACGTGAGGGTCGCGTCCAGCGCCTGCAGGGCGCCGGACTCGTCGAACCCGACCCGCCACCGGGCGTGGAACCCGTGCCGCTTGCCCGACATCGTCATGTCCTGCGCCCGGTTGAGCCGGAGCCGGACCGGTCGGCCGGTGAGCGTGGCGCCGAGGGCCGCGATGGCGGCGAACCCGTGCGGCTGCATCTCCTTGCCGCCGAAGCCGCCGCCCATCCGCAGGCACTGCACGGTGACCTCGGAGTTGGACAGCCCCAGGACGTGCGCCACGATCTCCTGGGTCTCCGACGGGTGCTGGGTGCTGCTCTGCACGAAGACCTGGCCGCTCTCGTCGACGTGCGCGAGGGCGCAGTGGGTCTCGAGGTAGAAGTGCTCCTGGCCGGAGAACTCCAGCTCGCCGCTGAAGACGTGGGCCGAGGCGTCGAGGCCGGCCTCCACGTCACCACGCTCCAGGTGCGGCTGCCCGCCCTGGAAGCTCCCCGCCGCGATCGCCTCCCGGACGGTCACCAGGGAGGGCAGCGGCTCGAGGTCCACCTCGACCGCCTCCGCGCCGAGCCGGGCGGCCTCGATCGACTCGGCGAGCACCCAGCAGACGGCGTGGCCGTAGAACATGACCTCGTCGGGGAAGAGCGGCTCGTCGTGCTTGACCCCGGCGTCGTTGACGCCCGGGACGTCGGTGGCGGTGAGGACCCGGACCACGCCGGGGACGGCGTGGGCCGGCTCGGTCCGGAGGGCGACGACCCGGGCGTGCGCCTGGAACACCTGGACGGGCCAGGCGTGCAGGACGTCCCTGGTCCGCCCGACCAGGTCGTCGGTGTAGAGCGCCTCTCCCGTGACGTGGAGTGCGGCACTCTCGTGCGGGACGGCCAGTCCGACGACCGGGTTCGCCGGCCGCTCGGAGAGCGCACTCATGCTCCCACCTCCTGGGGGCTCGGGTTCTCCGCGTACAGCTTGCGCAGGGCCTGGCCCAGCATCGCCGCCCGGTAGGCGGCACTGGCCCGGTGATCGTCCAGCGGGGTGCCCTCCGTGGCCAGCACCTCGGCCGCCTGGCGCACCGTGTCCCCGGTCCACGGCCGGCCGGTGAGCGCGTCCTCGGTGGCCCGGGCCCGGATCGGCGTCGCGGCGACCCCGCCGAGGCCGATCCGCGCCCGGCGCACTCCACCGTCGACGACGTCGAGCGCGAGGCCGACAGCGACGCTGGAGATGTCGTCGAACCGGCGCTTGGCCACCTTGACGAAGGCGGCGACGCCGGCCGGGGGCAGCGGGATCCGTACCGCGCGGATGAGCTCGTCGGATCGCCGGACGCTGCGCCGGTAGCCGGTGAAGTAGTCGGCGAGCGGGACCTCGCGTTCCCCCTCCACGGAGGCGAGGACGACCCCGGCGTCCAGGGCCAGGAGTGCCGGCGTGGTGTCACCGATGGGCGAGCCGGTGCCGAGGTTGCCGCCGATCGTGGCGCCGTTGCGGATGAGTCGCGACGCGAACTGGGGGAAGACCTGGCCGAGCAGGGGCACCCTGCCCTCGAGCAGTGCCTCGATCTCGCTCAGGGTCAGCGCGGCGCCGATCTCGACGGACTCGGCCGACACGTCGAAGGTGCGCAGCTCCGGCAGGCGGTCGATGGCGAGGACGAGCGGAGCGCGCTGGCCGCGCAGGTTCACGTCGACGCCCCAGTCGGTGGAGCCGGCCATCAGCAGGGCCTCCGGTCGCTCCGCGAGCAGGGCGAGGGTGTCGGCGAGGGTCGCGGGCCGGACGAACTCCGCGCCGTCCTGCGCCACCCGGGTGGCCCGCACCGCCGGCGGTGGGGAGCCGCACCGCGCGGCGAGGCGGTCGTCGTCGGCGGGTCGGCCCAGCGCGAAGGCGGCGTCGCGGATCGGCCGGTACCCCGTGCAGCGGCACAGGTTGCCGCTGAGAGCGTGCAGGTCGAAGCCGTTCTGGCCGTGCAGGTGGTCCCTGTGCCCGTCGGACGCCGCTACCGCAGCACGGTCCGGGCGGTAGTACTCCGCCGCCATGCTGCACACGAAGCCCGGCGTGCAGTAGCCGCACTGGGAGCCGCCCCGCTCCGCCATCTCCCGCTGCACGGGGTGGAGTGCGGCCGAGGTCCCGAGTCCCTCGGCCGTGACGAGCTCCTGGCCGTCGAAGGCGGCGATCGGCACCAGACAGGCGTTGAACGCGGTCCACTGCGTCGGGGTGGTGCGCCCGGGACGCGCCACGAGGACCGAGCACGCTCCGCACTCGCCTTCGGCGCAGCCCTCCTTGCACCCGACCAGACCCCGGTTGCGGAGCCAGTCGAGCGCGGTGGTGTGGGGGGAGACGCCGTCGAGAGGGATCGACTGTCCGTTCACGGTGACCGCTGGTGACTGCATGTGGTCCTGCTCCTGTCTGTCTGTCGGGCCGGCCGGCCCGCTCCCGGGGCTACAGCGTGGTGGCCCCGTAACGCTGCGTCCGGGCGCTGTGGATCGGGTTGGCGTCGGTGACCAGGTCGTCGAACCGGTGACCGGCGATCTTGGCGATCTCGATGAGCGCCGCCGCGTGCTCCTGGGTGGGCGAGTTCTGCATCCGGGCCCGGCCCTGCTCGAGGATGCGCTCCCGGCTGGGGTTGTCACGGACGCAGACGATCAGCGGGAAGCCGAACTTCTCGCGGTAGGCCGTGGTCACCTCGCGGAAGGCCGCGTGGTCCTCCTCCGCGAGCCGGGTCAGCCCCGCGGACGCCTGGTCGAGGGTCGAGTGCTCGCCCGCCGCCCCCTCCGCGACCGTGTCGCTGGCGAGGGCGGGGTAGGCGCCCATCAGCTCGCGCTGCTGCTCCGGCGTGGCCGCGAACAAGGCCTCCTGGAACGCCAGTCGCAGCGAGCTGGTGTCGGCGAACGGCCGCTGGGTGTAGGCGTTCTCCACGACCCACGTCGGCCCCTGGAACAGCGGGGCGAACGTGGCGACGAACTGCTCGCGGTCCATCGCGTTGACGTCCTCCAGCCGGATCTGGCGGTGTCCGGGCGCCCCGGCCACGGCGGCACCGCGGCTCCGTCCCACGTGGTGGAACAAGGCGTTGAGGCCGATCGCGGTGATGCTGCCCAGGGTGATGCCGCTGCCGAGGATGATCTGCGCCCACGAGGGCACCGCCGCGGCGATCCCCGGCTGCACGGTGACCAGCAGGGCCAGTCCCAGGCTCGTCGCGACGATGACGACGTTGCGGTGGTCGTTGAAGTCCACCTTGGACAGCGTCTGGATGCCGACGACGGCCACGGTCGCGAACATCGCCAGCGCCGCCCCGCCGAGCACCGGGTGCGGGATGCCGGCCACCACGGCACCGGCCTTGGGGACCAGGCCGACCAGGATCATGAAGCCGCCCGCCGCGGCGACGACCCATCGGCTCTTCACCTGGGTGAGGCGCACCAGACCGACGTTCTCGGCGAAGCAGGTGTACGGGAAGGAGTTCAGGATGCCGCCGATGGTGGTCGACAGGCCGTCGGCGCGCAGCGCCGCCGCGATGTCCTTGCGGCCGACCCGCTTGTCGACGATCTCGCCCGTGGCGAACACGTCACCCGTGGTCTCCACCGCGGTGATCAGCATGACGACGATCATCGACACGATGGCGGCCAGGCTGAACTGGGGCCAGCCGAAGTAGAAGGGCGTCGTGACGCCGACCCACGAGGAGTCCGGCACCGCACCGAAGCTGGCGTCGCCCAGTGTCCACGCGGTCAGCGTGCCGGCGACCAGCCCGACCAGGACCGCGACCGTCGCCAGGAAACCGCGGAAGAACCGCTGCATCAGCACGATCAGGGCCAGCGTGCCCAGCGCGTACGCGAGGTTGCGGGCGCTGCCCGGGTCGGGGTCGGCCGCGCCACCGACCGCATCGGCTGCGGCCACCGGCAGCAGGGCGATGCCGATGATCGTGATGACCGACCCGGTGACCACCGGCGGGAAGAAGCGGATCAGCCGGCTGAAGTACGGGGCGATGAGGAAGGTGAACAGCCCGGCGACGATGACCGCGCCGTAGATGACGAGCAGTCCGTCGGTCCCGCCTCCCGCGGCGAGCCCGATGGCGATCATCGGCGAGACGGCGGTGAAGGTGACGCCCTGCAGCAGCGGCAGGCGGACGCCGATCTTCCACAACCCGACGGACTGGATGATCGACGCGATGCCGCAGGTGAACAGGTCCGCGTTGATCAGGTGGATGAGCTCCCGGTCGGAGAGCCCGATGGCGCTGGCCAGCAGGATCGGCACGATGACCGCGCCGGCGTAGAAGGCGAGCAGGTGCTGGATGCCGTAGACCACGAGCTTCCCCGGAGGAGGGACCTCGTCGACGGGGTGCTTGCGGCGCTTGCGCGGCGCCGCCGGTGGGGCTGTGGTGGACATGGCGCTCCTCGATGAGCCGGTCGGCTGGTCTCCGCCGGGCGGAGTGGTCGTCCCCGTTTGCGCTAGAGCAGAGTCCCGTCGACGCAGAGGGTCAACGGCCCGCGTCCTCCCCGCTCCTGTTTCCGGTGCGGTCTCCGGCCGGGCCCGGTCGGATCCCGGCGCAGCCGGCCTGCTCGCGTCCGGCCGTCACGAGACGGCGAGCGGGCAGGACCGTGTCGTACCGGATCACGACGCCTCCCGTTGCCTGGAAGAAGTGGTGCGTGGTCGCTCCGAGGACGGCCGGCGACGAGGAACACGAGCCCGGTGCACCGAGCGGTGTCGTCCGTCTGCCGGCGGATCGAGTCGGCCGTCCGTCGGTGGTGGACGCTAGGAGTACGAATGGGAGCGGGTCAATGAGACTCCGTGCGATATACGAAATACTCGCGCCTCGCGAAAGGCGCCATCCACCTGATTTCGGTTATCCGATATATCGGCCCCTGGAGCCGGGCCAGCCGTTGACCGCGCCTCCCCGCCGGACCTACGGTCCTGCCAGCAATTCCCGCATGCCGCGGCGCCGACGACCTGGCTCGTCGCGCCTTTCTCGTCCCGACCGACTCCACGGGAGAAGTGATGGTCGCTCGCACCCTCGAGTACGAGGTCAATTGCTCCATCCTGTTCACCGAGCTCCCCTTGCTGGCGCGCCCGGCAGCCGCGAAGCAAGCCGGATTCGACGCCGTCGAGTTCTGGTGGCCGTTTCCGGTCGCCGTGCCCTCTGACACGGACGTCGACGCCTTCGTCCGGGCCGTCCGCGACGCCGGTGTCCAGTTGGTCGGGCTGAACTTCTTCGCCGGTGACATGCCGGGCGGCGACCGGGGGCTGGTGTCCTGGCCCGCGCGATCCGCTGAGTTCCGGGACAACGTCGACGTCACCATCGGGATCGGCGAACAGCTGGACTGCCGCGCGTTCAACGCGCTCTACGGCAACCGGGTCGACGACGGCGACCCAGCCGAGCAGGACGCGCTCGCGGTGCAGAACCTCGCCCT
>DASQNB010000025.1:0-4001 GCA_035645175.1 Geodermatophilus sp. | reverse complement strand
CCCGCGACGTCGTGCAGTACGCGCTCGGCACCTGGATCGCTGTCATCGGCACGGCCGCGGTCTTCCTGGACACTCCGGGCCTGTACGTCGTCCTCGCCGTGGCCGGAGCCGGTGGCTACGCGGTCGCCGCCGCCCTCGAGCCCCGTCGCATCGCCGTCGCCCGGGCAGCCGCCGCGTAGCCGACGGCTCCATCCACCAAGTCCGCCGCCCCGCCAAGTGACTGACCAGACACTCACCGACCCTGCACCCCCACCCGAGAGGACACCCCGATGAACGCCAGCCCGCTCCCCAGCACCCCCTCCCGCCAGTCCGTCCCCCCCGCCGCCGGCGCCGTCCCGGACGGTGCGGTCCCCGTGACCGAGGTCGTGCTGCCGGGCGTCATCGCGCCCGAGGGCCTCCAGGTGCACCACCGCACCGTGCCGGCGCCCGCCGCCGGGCAGGCGCTGGTCACCATGGAGGCCACCGGCGTGTCCTTCGCCGAGCAGCAGATGCGCCGCGGCAAGTACTACGACCAGCCGCCCTTCCCCTTCGTCCCCGGCTACGACCTCGTCGGCACCGTGACCGCGGTCGGCCCGGGCGTCGACCCCGTGCTCGTCGGGCAGCGCGTCGCCGCGCTGACCAAGACCGGTGGGTGGGCCAGCGCCGTCGTCGTCGACGCGGGCGACCTGGTCGGCGTCCCGGCTGGGCTCGACCCGGTCGAGGCCGAGACCGTGGTCGTCAACGGCATCACCGCCCACCAGATGCTGCACCGGAAGGCCCGCGTCCGGGCAGGGCAGACGATCCTGGTCCACGGCGCCAACGGCGGCGTCGGGAGCACGCTGGTGCAGCTGGCCCGCTCCGCCGGGGTGCGGGTCATCGGCACGGCCTCGCCGCGCCACCACGACGCGGTGCGCGCGCTGGGCGCCGAGCCGGTCGACTACGCCGCCCCCGACCTGCCCGCGCAGGTGCGGCGACTGGCACCCGGGGGCGTCGACGCCGTCTTCGACCACGTCGGCGGTCCGGGCGTCGTCGATTCGTTCCGCCTGCTGGCGCGCGGGGGCACCCTGGTCTCCTACGGCAGCGCCGCCACCAAGGACGACGCCGGGAACTCACGCAAGCCGATCCTGACGCTCTTCGCCCGCCTGCTGGTCTGGGATCTCGCGCCCAACGGCAGGAACGCCTCGTTCTTCAACATCTGGGCCGGGCGCCGCCGTCGGGACCGGTTCCAGGCCCGCCTGCGGGCCGACCTGACCGCCGTGTTCGGCCTGCTCGAGCAGGGAGTGCTCCGGCCCCAGGTGGCCGCGCGGCTGCCCCTCGACCGGGCCGCGGAGGCGATGGCCCTCGCGGAGTCCGGCACCGTCGTCGGCAAGGTCGTCCTCACACCTCCCGCCGGCTGAATCAGGACCCCGTCCTCCTCACCCCTCGGAGGAGGACCCCGTCCTCCCCACCCCTCGCAGGCTCGGGGCGGGACCCGGGACGGGGCCGGAGCCTCGGGACGGGGCCGCCGCCGGGGCCCGGGCTGCCAGCCCGGGCCCCGGCTCGTCCGCGGCAGGCGGGTCTGCCGCCGTGGTGCTGCGTGTCGGGTGGGGTCGATGGAGGTAGTTGTGCCGGTGGGTCCGGGTCGGGGCCCACCGGTCGAGGACGGGGTGCCGAGTCCGCGACGCCGTGGACACACGGGGGAGGTGGTGCACGTGCCGCAGGACACGTTCGTGTTCGTCGGTGCCACGGTGTTCGACGGCACCCGGTTCCGGCCGGCGACGTCGGTGCTCGTGGTGCAGGGCCGCATCGCCGCGGTCGAGGACCGCCTGACCCCTCCGGCGGACGCCACGGTGGTCGACGCCGTCGGCGCCACGCTGCTGCCCGGCCTCGTCGACGCGCACACGCACGTGTCGGCAGGAGCACTCGAGGCCGCGCTGCGCTTCGGGGTCACGACAGAGCTCGACATGTTCGCCGATCCCGGGCTGGTCCGGTCGCTCAAGCAGCGAGCGACGGCCGACCCGGCGGAACTGGCCGACGTCCGTTCCGCCGGTACCGGCGCCACCGCTCCGGGCGGACACCCGACCGTCCTCGTCGACCGCGGACAGCTCGCCCCGTTCCCGACCATCGCGAGCCCCGAGCAGGCCGGGGCCTTCGTCGCCGCCCGGATCGCCGAGGGCTCGGACCACCTCAAGGTGGTCCTGGAGGACGGCACCACCACCGGACGCCCTGTCCCGAAGCTGCCCAAGGACGTCCTGCGCGCCCTCGTCACCGCCGCCCACGCCGAGGGCATGACCGTCGTGGCGCACGCCCTGACCCAGGCGGACGCGCTGGCCGCCGTCCGCGCGGGCGTCGACGGCCTGGCACACCTGTTCCTCGACCAGCCCCCGTCGGGGGAGTTCGTCGACGCAGCAGCGCAGCGCGGCGTCTTCGTGATCCCGACCCTCACCTCGCTCGCCGCGCGCAGCGGCGACGGCCGCGGACGAGCACTGGCAGCCGACCCGCGCCTCGGGCCCCTCCTGGACGCCGGGCAGCGGGCCCTGCTGCACATGGACTTCCCGGCCGGCCCGGGCGCGCAGGCCGACCTGCAGCCCGCGCTCGACGCGGTCCCCCGACTACGGGACGCCGGGGTGACACTCCTGGCCGGGACCGACGCCGCCAGCCCCGGCACCGCGCACGGCGCCAGCCTGCACGACGAACTCGACCTCCTCGTCCGGGCCGGCCTCACCCCCGGCGAGGCGCTGACCGCGGCGACCCGGGCGCCGGCCGCCGCCTTCCCCACCATCGCCGATCGCGGCCGGCTCGCCCCCGGGCTCCAGGCGGACCTCCTCCTCGTCGAGGGCGACCCCGAGGTCGACGTCACCGCCACGCGGGCGATCCGCGGGGTCTGGCGACGCGGCCGAGAGGTCCCCCGGCAGGCCGGCGCGGGGTGACGCCGGGCGGACCCTCCCTACGAGCGCGCCTCGCGCGACGGCACGTCGACGTGTCGCATGCCGGTGGTGAGGGACCTCGCCCAGGGCTCCTCGACGGCATCGAGGTCGGCCGTGACGATCAGGTGGCAGAGCTGGCCGTAGGCGACGAAGCGCTGCACCGCGTCGTCCGGGGCGCCCGAGAGGTCGCGGACCGCGGTGACCACCGTGGCGATACCGCGGCGAACGGCCGCGCGGACCTCCGGGACGTCGGAGGCGCTCTGCGCGTGCACCTGCAGCATCAACAGATCGCGGTCGGCGATCAGCTCGGCGTAGGCGTCTCCCATGGCGGTCAGCAGGTCCTCCGGCGAGCCGCCGGTGGCACGCCGGGCCTGCTGGGTCAGCGCCTCGGCCACCCGGGCGTAGCAGTGGTCGACGGCGGCCACGAAGAGCCCCAGCTTCCCGGGGAAGAGGCGGAACACGTAGGCGGTGGAGATGCCGGCGTCGGCTGCGACGTCGGCCACCGGCGTGGCGTGGTAGCCGGTGCGGGCGAAGACCCGCACCGCGCTGGCCACCACCCGCGTGCGCTGCTCCTCGGCGGTGGACCGGAAGGTCGACGACGTCATGTGATTGATCGAACACACACTTCCTGGCCACGTCAAGCGGCCGCCCCCCTCAGCCGACCTCTGGGAACCAGTCGCCGGGGAAGCCGTGGGGGACGGCGTGCGCGGTCGGCCGCCGGGGCCTCCTGACGTCAGCCGAGCCGGTCGCCGGGGGTGGCTCGGTGCCCGAGGCCGGTCGAGCACGACCGAGCCGCCCGACCAGGGTCGGTCCCTGGTCCAGGCCGCTCTCCCGCCCGCCGGCTCCTCCCCGGGGTGGAGGCCCGGACGGGCGCCGGGGTCTGGCAGGGTGGCCCGCGGACCGAGAGGAGCACGTCGATGGACGACGCCCCGCCCCGTGGGGAGCAGGCCGTGCTCGACGACCTGCGGTCGCTGTTGCACGCCGTGCTCGGCCGGCGCCTGGTGCCGGGGACGCCGTTCGTCCGCTACCTGTTCGGCGACCCGCTGGCCCGGCAACGCATCCGCAACTGGGCGGAGTTCGCCTCCTCCGCGATGGCCGCGCTGCGCCGGGAGACCG
>DASQNB010000024.1:0-4808 GCA_035645175.1 Geodermatophilus sp. | reverse complement strand
GCCGCCCGCAACATCGAGAACGGCGGCTCGCTGACCATCATCGCCTCGGCGCTGGTGGAGACCGGCTCCACGATGGACACGGTCATCTTCGAGGAGTTCAAGGGCACCGGTAACGCGGAGATCAAGCTCGACCGCCGGCTGGCGGACAAGCGGGTCTTCCCGGCCGTCGACGTCAACGCGTCGGGCACGCGCAAGGAGGAGATCCTCATGTCGCCCGACGAGCTGGCCATCGTCATCAAGCTGCGCCGGGTGCTCGCCGCCCTGGAGCCCCAGCAGGCCCTCGAGCTGCTGCTGGACAAGCTCCGCAAGACCCGGAACAACGTCGAGTTCCTCATGCAGATCCAGAAGACGACGCTCGGACCCGGCAACGAGTAAGGACCCCCGTCCTCCCCACCCTTCGCAGGCTCAGGGTGGGTCCCTGGACGGGGGCCGTTCCAGTCCCTCACCAGTCAGGGATACTGAGCGACCGAGCCCCGCTGCGCGGCCGGAATGACCGGCCGGCCGCCGGCGTTCGAGCACCTGAACGACACAGACCCCGGAAGAGGCGACATGAAGCCCGGCATCCACCCCGACTACCACACCACCACGGTGACCTGTGGTTGCGGGAACACCTTCACCACCCGCAGCACCGCCCCCGGCGGTCAGCTGACCGTCGAGACCTGCTCCGCGTGCCACCCCTTCTACACGGGCAAGCAGCGGATCCTGGACACCGGTGGCCGCGTGGCCCGCTTCGAGAAGCGGTTCGGCAAGCGCAACGCCAACGCCGGCCAGTAGTCCCCCCGACGGCGCCCGCCCCACCTCGTGTGGGGCGGGCGCCGTCGTCGTGTCCAGCCCCAGCACCCGCGCCCCCCGGAGTGACCCCGCATGAGCAGCAGCACCGACGCCGCACCTGACCGGCTGAGCGGGCTGCTGGCCGAGCACGCCGCGCTGGAGATCGAGCTGGCCGACCCCGCCGTGCACACCGACGCCGCCCGCGCCCGCCGGCTGGGCCGCCGTTACGCGCAGCTGGCCCCCCTGGTGGAGACCAAGCGCGCGCTGGACGCCGTCCGGGACGACCTCGCCGCCGCACGCGAGCTGGCCGCCGAGGACGCCTCCTTCGCCGCCGAGGCCACCGCGCTCGAGCAGCGGGTGCCCGAGCTGGAGGACCGGCTGCGCGAGCTGCTGCTGCCGAAGGACCCCGACGACGACAAGGACGTCATCCTCGAGATCAAGGCGGGGGAGGGCGGTGCGGAGTCAGCGCTGTTCGCCGGCGACCTGCTGCGCATGTACCTGCGCTACGCCGAGCGCCGCGGCTGGGCCACCGAGGTGCTCGACGCCGTCCCCGCCGAGCTCGGCGGCTACAAGGACGTCGCCATCGCGGTGAAGTCCCGCAGCGACGAGGGCATCTGGTCGCGGCTGAAGTTCGAGGGCGGCGTCCACCGGGTGCAGCGGGTGCCGGTCACCGAGTCGCAGGGCCGCATCCACACCTCCGCCGTCGGCGTCCTGGTGCTGCCCGAGGCGGAGGAGGTCGACGTCACCGTGGACCCGAACGACCTGCGCATCGACGTCTTCCGCTCCTCCGGCCCCGGCGGGCAGAGCGTGAACACCACCGACTCCGCCGTCCGGATCACCCACCTGCCGACCGGCATCGTCGTCAGCTCGCAGAACGAGAAGAGTCAGCTGCAGAACCGGGAGTCCGCGCTGCGCGTGCTGCGCTCCCGGCTGCTGGCCGCCGCCCGCGACGAGGCCGCCGCCGTGGCCAGCGACCAGCGCCGCAGCCAGGTGCGCACGGTCGACCGCAGCGAGCGGGTGCGCACCTACAACTTCCCGGAGAGCCGGATCTCCGACCACCGGGTGGGCTTCAAGGCGCACAACCTCGACCAGGTCCTCGACGGCGAGCTCGACCCGGTCATCGACGCGCTCACCCGCGCGCACACGGCCGAGCTGCTGGTGACTGGGGCGTAGAACGGATTTCGTCGTGAGGTGCAGCACCCTGCTCGCCGAGGCGGCCCGACGGCTCGCCGCCGCCGGCGTCGAGTCCCCGCGGGTGGACGCCGACCTGCTACTGGCCCACGTGCTCGGGACGACCCGGACCGGCCTGCTGACCCTCGACGAGGTGCCCGACGAGGCGGCCGCGCGGTTCGGGGACCTCGTCGGGCAGCGCGCCGACCGGGTGCCGCTGCAGCACCTCACCGGTCGCGCTCCGTTCCGTCACCTCGAGTTCGCCGTCGGCCCCGGTGTCTTCGTGCCCCGGTCGGAGACCGAGCAGCTGGTCGAGTGGGCACTGGGCCGGCTGGCCGGCGTCGCCGAGCCGGTGGTCGTCGACCTGGGCAGCGGCTCGGGTGCCATCGCGCTGTCCATCGCGCACGAGCACCCCGGTGCGCGGGTGACCGCCGTGGAGCGCGACCCCGGTGCGATCGAGTGGACCCGGCACAACGCCGCCGCCCGTGCCGCCGCCGGGGACACCCCGGTCGAGGTGCTGTCCGGCGACATGACCGACCCCGCCCTGCTGCGGGAGGTCGACGGCACGGTGGACCTCGTCGTCTCCAACCCGCCCTACGTGCCCGACGGCGCGACGGTGCCGCGCGAGGTCGCCGACCACGACCCGCCGCTGGCGCTGTGGGGCGGGCCCGACGGCCTCGACGTCGTCCGCGGGCTGCTGCGCACCGCAGCCCGGCTGCTGCGCCCCGGCGGAGGGCTGGGCATCGAGCACGCCGACCAGCAGGGGAGTGCGCTGCCCGCGCTGGTGCGGGCCTCCGGCGGGTGGGCCGAGGTCCAGGACCACCCCGACCTCGCCGGCCGGCCCCGGTTCACCACGGCTCAGCGGTCGCACCACTCCGCCACGTAGCCCGGCGCCCCGGCCGGGCGCACGACCAGGTCGCGCGGCTGCACCACGACGCCGGCGACCGGGTCGGCGCAGGCGCTGCCGAAGGCCGTGTCGGACGGCGGTCGCTCGGTGGAGCCGCCGGGTGCCGGGCACCACGCCACCACCAGGGCCGCGACCGCGCCCCCCACGACCAGCCCCCGAACGACCCACACGATGGGTGCGGGAGACTCCGGTCCGTGGCCGACGTCTACGACTGCTCCGATCCCGACGCGCGCGCTGCCGGGCTGGACGCCGCGGCGTCGGCGATCGGCGCCGGGGAACTCGTCCTGCTACCGACCGACACCGTCTACGGCGTCGCCGCCGACGCCTTCACCCCACCGGCGGTCGCCGCCCTGCTGGCCGCGAAGAACCGCGGCCGCACGATGCCGGTACCGGTGCTCATCGGTGAGGCGTCCACCCTGGTCGGCCTGGTCACCGTCGTCCCGCCGGTGGCGACCCGGCTGGCCGAGGCGTTCTGGCCCGGCGGGCTGACCCTCGTGCTCGAGCACGCGGCCTCGCTGGCCTGGGACCTGGGGGACGCCGAGGGCACCGTCGCCGTCCGGCTGCCCGACGACGACGTGGCCCGCGACCTCCTGCGGCGCACCGGCCCGCTCGCCGTCTCCAGTGCCAACCGCTCCGGCCGCCCGGCCGCCACCACCGCCGACGAGGCGGTCGCCCAGCTCGGGGCACGCGCGGCCGTCGTCCTGGACGACGGCCCGCGCGCCGGCTCCGCGGCGAGCACCATCGTCGACTGCACGGTGCCGGCCCCGCGGGTGCTGCGTGTCGGTGCCATCCCCGTCGACCGGTTGCGCGAGGTCGTCCCGGAGGTCGTGGACTGAAGGAGGACCCCTCCTGGGCCTTCCTCGCAGGCTCGGGACGCCGAGGAGGGGGTCACGCCGAGGACGGACCGCAGGACCCCACACTCCCGTCCCTGCTCGGGGGGAGCCTCCGACCCCCCGCTCCCAGGGACCCGCACCGCGGCCAGGTGCCGTCCCGGGCCGTCGTCGAGTCGCCCGGTCGGCGCCCCGGCGGACCCTCCCCGCTCCGGTCGTCACGGACCTGGAGCCCTCCGGGCGATACCGTGGGACGACACTCCGTCATCGATCCCCGGGAGATCCGCCGCGATGAGCACCCTCTCCTGGGGCACCGTCTCCGGCCGGACGCAGCCGCCCGCCACCACCCCCGGCGCCGCCTGACCCATGCGCGAGTACGTCGTCGTCCTGCTCACCGCGGGGCTGGTCACCTACCTGGCCACCCCGGTGGTCCGGCTCGCGGCGGTCCGGCTGCGCATGATGGCCGCGCCGCGCGAGCGCGACGTGCACGTCATCCCCACCCCGCGGGGAGGCGGCGTGGCGATGTACCTGGGGGTCGCCGCGGCGATCCTGGTGGCCACCCGACTACCGGCTCTGCAACGGACCTTCGACGACTCGCAGACCACCGCGGTCCTGGTCGCCGGGGGGCTGATCTGCGCCCTCGGCGTGATCGACGACAAGTTCGGCCTGGACGCGCTGACCAAGCTCACCGGCCAGATCGCCGCCGCCGGCGTGATGGTGCTGATCGGCGTCCAGCTGGCGTACGTGTTCCTGCCGGTCGCCGACATCGGGACGCTCTCGCTCGGCCCCGACATCGGCGTCCCGCTGACGATCCTGCTGGCCGTCCTCACCGTCAACGCGCTCAACTTCATCGACGGCCTCGACGGCCTGGCTGCGGGCGTCTCGGCGATCGCGGCGCTGGCGTTCTTCGCCTACAGCTACCACCTCGGGGTCGAGGGCTACGACGACATCGCCAGCGCCCCGACGCTGATCACCGCGGTGCTGGCCGGTGCCTGCCTGGGCTTCCTGCCGCACAACTTCAGCCCGGCGCGCATCTTCATGGGCGACTCCGGCTCGATGCTGGTCGGCCTGATGCTGTCCGCGGCGGCCGTCTCGGCCACCGGGCAGGCCGACCCGCAGACGTTCGACTC
>DASQNB010000023.1:0-6221 GCA_035645175.1 Geodermatophilus sp. | reverse complement strand
GCGCGATCACTCGCCGGTGCCGGCCGGGAGAGCTTTCGGCTGGCGGTCAAGCTGGCCAGGTCGGAGGGCTCGCTCCTGGCTGGAGAGCAGTCCGGCGACCGCACGCAGCATCGCGTCGAGGTGCTCCCGGCGGCCGAGGTGCCGAGACAGGGCCCGCCAGTTCTCCAGGTGGCTGATGCCGTGCTCGACGCGGATCCGCTCAGCCGCGTGAGCCCGACGTTCGCTCTCGTGCGCCACGGGAGAGCGGGCGGGACCAGCAGCTGGTTCTTCCGCCGGGCCCGTCGCGGGGTGACCACCGCACCGGCGGTCTGCGCGCCCAGACCCTGGTAGCCGGCGTCGGCGAGCAGGGTGACGCCCGGAACGAGAACCAGCAGCTCGACCAGGCCGGGCTGGCGGACCTGGGTCAGATCATGAATGGCGCCCGAGCGGGTCTGCCCGCAAACAGCAGCCGCCCCTCGGCATCGCTGATGACCAGGGCCTTGACGGTGTTGGCGCGCGCCTTGCCCGAGACGAACCGCTGGCGACCCGCCCGACCCGCTGCCGGGCGGCGCACCCGCACCTCGGTGGCACTCAGCAGGCCGACCCGCCCACTGGCGCCCAGGTGGGCGACCACATCGGCCAGCGTGCGCAGCCGGATCCCGTCTTCAACGGTGCAGCCGCGCTCGGCCGTCAGCGGACGCACCTCTCCGACGGCCCGGGTGATCGTCGAGCGGGACACCCGAACCAACAGGCACGTCGTGGGTGACTCCGTGGCGCAGATGCACGAGGGTGGCCAGCAGCCGGTCGAGGAACACCAGCCGATGCCGGGCACCGGCCCCGATTGCCCGCTGACGCGGCCGATCGGCCCGGCGCGCCTACCAGCGCGGGCCCAGCTCAGCCAGGACCTCCCGGGACGACCCGGTCACCCGGCGATCAGCGACAGCCGCGGCTCGGGCCAGGCTCCTCGACACATCACGCCCCCGCCCCGGGCGTCACGAGCAAGCCGTCCCGCCAACCATGCACGAGGTCATGAGGAAAGCAGGGCGCTGCGCGGCTCGTCGCGCGCCGCCTGCGACCGGGCCTGGGCTGCCAATACCAGGGCGACGATGACAGCTCCGAGCGTGCCGATTGCCGCAAGCCCGTCGACCAGGACGCCCGCCCACTCCGCTTCTACGGGTCTGAGGTCATCCGGGGAGTGAGCGCTGTGCTACCCCTCCACTGGCCGCTGGATTTCTCGTTTGCGCTGCTCGGGCGCCTGGCGCGGCTCGGCTGCACCCGCATCGGCTCGCCCGGCATCTTCGGGGGGCGGGTAGCGAAAGCGCTGTTCAGAGCGGCAAGACCGCAGGTGGCGCGCGAGCGTGAGCGGGTGGGTCATCGGGCGAGTTCGCACCGCCGATCCGCGCGGAAGTCCGTCCCATGCCTTCCTGGCCCTGAGTCTCGCGCCGTCGTCGAGCCAGCCACCCACCGTCTGGTGCGGGGCGCGGAGACGGGAGAGGTCCCCGGTCACCGACCGCGGGGCCTCTGTGCTGTGTCCGAGGAGGGACACAGCACTTCCGCACATGCCTGCGTCGGCATGAACGGACCGGTCAGCCGTAGACGTCGGCGCGGTGCGAGATGCGCACGACCCTGACGAGGACCTCGTCGTCGTGGATCGAGTAGATGACGCGGTACTGGCCTCGTCGAGCGGACCAGTAGCCCTCGAGCTCGAAGCGGAGCGGCTTCCCGACGCGGTACGGGTCCGCAGCCAGCGGCCCGTACAGGAAGTCGACGACCGCGACAGCCACCCGCTCGGGCAGGTCACGTTCGATGGCCCGCTTGGCCGCTGCCGAGAGGACGACGGTGTACTGACGAGGGCCAGTCACCGCCGGCGGGCCGCGAGTGCGGCCCGCACGTCGGCCTCGTCATAGACTTCGCCGCCGGACATCTCCTCCTCGGCCTGCCTGATGTCCGAGCGTGCTCGGGGGTCGGACAGGATCTCCAGGGTCTCCATCAGGGACTCGTAGTCCTCGACGGCGAGGATGACCGCGACCGGGCTGCCGTTCCTGGTGACGGTGACACGCTCGTGCGTGCCGGCGACCTCGTCGATCACCTGGCTGAAGTGCGCTTTGACCGCCGCCAGTGACTGCGTCGTCATGACCTCAATCTTGGTCAGGGAGCCAGCTACGGTCAAGTGGCTCGGCCGGCGATCGCCGGGCGATGCGGCGTGGGTGGAACCTCGCTGTGGGTGGATCGACGACAGTCGTGATCCAGTCATCTGCTGCGACGTGGAAGCTCCAAGTCCCCAGGCCGTCCTCGCCGAGGGCCGCCGGTAGTGCTCGGGCCCACGCCTGGTCGTCATCGTCCATCGATGCTGCGCGCGGACGGGAGCACGCGATGGCTGTGTGAGGTCGGATGTACGAGGGACCTTCGGCGACGACCGTGCCGCGGAGTTGGCGAACGAGGTCGACCACGGCTCGCTCGGGTCGCTGAGGCACTGCGGGAGGAGGTAGAGGCGGGTTTTGGCCAGCACCCGGACGCTGAGATCTATTTGAGCCAGCCTGGGCTCGGCCCGATCCTCAACGCCTGGATGCTTGCCGAGTTCGGAGAAGACCCGACCCGCGACGCCGATGCCGATGGCCGCGAGAAATACTTCGGCATGGCCCCCATGGGGGCGTGTATCCGCTTCGTCCGGCTGTCCGGTGCGGCCCGTGAAGGCCGTAATCATCGCAGTCGGTGGGGTTCGGCCCGGTCAGTGCACCCCCCTTTCCGCCCGGACGCTGACGCTGTCGAGACTGGCCCACGACAGGTCCAGCCGGCCCTGCTCCCCGAGCCGGTCCAACACGGCCTGGTGCAGGGGGCCGAAGACGCCGGCGTCGGCCCGCTCCCGCATCCGCCGCCAGCAGGTCCAGCCCGACCCGTAGCCCATCTCGGGAGCAACTTGGTCCAGCCGATCCCGGTGGACAGGACGAAGGCGATGCCCTCGAGCACGTCCCGGTCTGAGACTCGGGGTCGGCCGGTGCGGCCGTGCACCGACGGAGAGCACGGTGGGATCAGCGGCTCGACCAGCACCCACAGCTCCTCACTGATCAGCCGCGACGACGGGGAGACGCCGGCGACGACAGGCCCCGCACCCTGCGCCCCCGCCCCGTGGCGGCCCAGAGCCCGAGGACCTACTCCCGCAACGTCTTCTTATGGCATCACGTCGCCGCTGTTGGGACCCAGCGTCTGCCCGGTGTAGAGGTCGCCGCCGGGTGAGGAGGCCAACAGCAGCGCGGTGGGTGCGACCTCGTGGGCTTGGCCGAAGCGGCCGATGGGCAGCTCGGCCTGCTTGGCGGCCTTCCATTCCTCGGACAGTCCCTCGATCAGGGGGGTGAGGATGGGCCCGGGGGCGATGGCGTTGACGAGGATGTTGTGCTCGGCCAGCTCGAGGGCCATGGCCTTGGTCATGCCGATCACCCCGGCCTTGGCCGCGACGTAGTGCGTCAGGCCGGTGCCGCCCTTGATGCCCAACTGCGAGGCGATGTTGATGATGCGTCCGCCGCCGCGCTCGAGCATGTGCGGCGCGGCCCAGCGGACGGCCAAGAACACAGCTTTGAGGTCCACAGCGAGAACCTTGTCGAACGTCGCCTCGGTCATCTGCAGCAGCGGCGTCTCGTCGAGGACACCGGCAGAGTTGACGAGGATGTCGATCCCTCCGAGCTCCTCCACGATCCGGTCCATCGCCGCCCGGACGGCCTCGCTGTCGGTGACGTCCACGGCCAGCGCTGTGCCCCGGACGTCGGAGCCCTTGCACTCCTCGGCGACGGCCGTGGCGTTCGGTTCGTTGCGGTCCAACACGGCCACGTCGGCGCCCTCCTGGGCGAAGAGGACGGCGATGGCCGCGCCGATCCCGCCGCCGCCGCCGATGACGACGGCGACCTTGCCTGTGAGCTGCTTGTCCACGTTGTCCTGCTCTCGGGTCATCCTGAACTCGGCTCTGTGCTCAGCTGGGCCAGCGGACGGTCAGGCCGCCGTCGACGATGAGCTGCTGCCCCGTGACATAGGCCGAGTCGTCGCTGGTGAGGAACCGGATGGTGCGGGCGGCCTCGTCGACGTCGCCCACGCGGCCCCACGGGATGATGGAGCCAGCGGCGTCGAGGCCCTCCCGGCCCAGCGAGTTGACTGCGTCCAGGGACTGCGGGCTCTCGATCAACCCGGGGATGACGGTGTTCACCCGGATCCTCCGGGGGGCGAGCTCTACGGCCAGGGACCGACACAGGCCGAGCAGTCCGGCCTTCGCCGCCGCGTAGTGGGAGTGCTCCTCCCACCCGTAGACGCCGCCGGCGATCGAGGAGGTCGCTACCATCGCCCCGCCCTGGGTCATCCGCGTGCTGCAGGAGCGGAAGACGCGCAGGACCCCGGAGAGGTCGACGGCCATCATGTCGTCCCACGCCTGGTCGGTCATCTCCGCCAGGGGCGCCCGGCGCAGGATGCCGGCCGCGGCCACCGAGATGTCCAGCCGGTTGTACTCGTCGAGCGCGGTCTGGGCGAGCCTCTCGGTGTCCTCGAAGCTGCGCACGTCCATGGGCACGGCCGTGCAGCGCCCGCCCGCGGCCTCCACCGCGCGGACGGTGTCTGTCGCATCGTGGGGGTCTGACGGCAGGTAGCCGATCACGCTGTGCGCACCGGCCCGGGCGTAGGCGACCGCCAGTGCCCGACCGATCCCGCTGCCGCCGCCGGAGATGACGGCGACCTTCCCGTCGAGTCCGTCGTCGCGGTTCATGCGAACACCGTCGTCCTCTGGTGGGCGTCACGGATGGTGCGGGTCCCGGCCATGCACAGCGCCGAGACGAGCAGGCCGCCGGTGCCGGTGATGATGGCGGCCCAGCCGGTGTCCACCCCCGCAGCAAGCAGGATGGTGAGCAGGGCCGAGCCGGCGATGCCGCCCAGCGGCGCCATCACGTGGGCCACGTTCGCGCCCATGCCGCGCACCTGGGGCGGGAAGGACTCGCCCATGTAGAACAGCAGCGCCGCGTAGGGACCGGTGAGGAAGAACAGCGTCATCGCGTACAGCGGGATGATGAACGCCGCGTTGCCCGGGCCCAGCAGCATCACCAGGCTGACGACGCCTCCGGCGATCCAGCCGAGGACCACGGTCCACTTGCGGCCGATCTTGTCGCCCAGCCACCCGTGGAAGACGTAGCCCACGAAGCCCACCGCGTTGGAGAGGACCAGGATGATGAGAGCGTTGTCAAAGGACACGCCCTTGGCCTCGACCAGGATGGTGGTGCCCAGGACCGAGAAGACCTGGATCGAGAACCAGTTGAAGAACCACGCCAGGGACAGGCAGGTCGTGTGCCGGCGCAGCTCCGGGGTGAAGACGTCCTTGACGCCGGTGGCGTGGTGGGCCGCCTCCTCGAGGTCGTGCTCGGCCGCAAGGGCATGGGCGCCGGCGGTGTCACCGGCGGCGCGGCGGCGCCTGACCTCCTGCATGGCGGCGAAGGTCGGGGACTCGGGCAGGCGGGTCGCGAGGATCACGACGACGAGCGACAGCACCGCGGCGACGACGAAGGACCAGCGCCAGCCGATGAGCGGCAGCGTCAACGCCGACAGGCCGGCGGAGACGAGAGCGCCGACCGGCCAGCCGCCCTGGACCAGGGAGTACATCAGGCCCTTGCTCTTGGCCTCCTTGTACATCTCGTTGAGGTAGACGGCGTTGACGACCTCCTCCGACATGGAGAACCCGGAGAAGGCGCGGATGATGACCAGGCTCACGGCCCCGATTGCGGCACCGGTGAGCCCGGACGCCACCGCACCGCCGAGCATGAGCACCATGAGGGCTTTCTTGCGGCCCATCCGGTCGATGATCGTGCCCACGGCGAGAGCGACGATGAACACGCCGATCGTGGCGTAGGTGTTGATCGCGGTGGCCTCGACGACCGACCAGCCGAAATCCTCGGCGATCACGGGCAGCAGGGTGCCGAAGAGGGTGAAGTCGTAGACGGACGCCACCCAGGCGATGAAGCAGACGACGGACACCTGTCGGATCGTCTTGGGAGTGATCTCGACGTTCCAGGGCTCGACGCCGGGGGGCGTCGGGTTCGAGCGGAGAGAGGGCATGGCCGTGCTCCTTTACGGCAGCAGGATCAACCGGAGTTGCGGGGATTGCGGGCCGCGAAGTCGCGGGCGAGGTCCTCCATGAAGGCGAACTCGATGCCGTCGTGGCCCTGGATGTGGTCGAAGAGACGCTCGAGCATGAGGAGGTTCTGCGGGCGGCCGCTGAC
>DASQNB010000022.1:0-30131 GCA_035645175.1 Geodermatophilus sp. | reverse complement strand
CGATACGGGGGGTCTCGGCCATGGCGGTGAGTCTGACACCGACCGTCGTTTCGGTCAACGGAACGCAACGTTGCAGTGGCCGACACAGAACTCTTGCGTCGTGACCATCGTCATGCCACCCTCGTTCCACTCAGCGCACTGTATCGTTTCTGTCAATGAAATGAGGTCTCCATGGCTGATCTCGTCGAGTCGTTCGGCGGACGCCTCGTCCCCGTCGTCGTCCTGGCCGATGCCGACCGCGCCGAGGGTCTGGCGGACGCGCTGGTCGCCGGTGGCCTGCACGTCGCAGAGGTCACCTTCCGCACCCCGGCGGCGGCCGAGGCCATCCGGCGCATGGCCAAGCACCCCGACCTGGTGGTCGGCGCCGGCACGGTCATCCGTGCCGAGCAGGTCGACCAGGCGGCCGACGCGGGCGCTCGATTCATCGTCAGCCCCGGGCTCAGCCAGCCGGTCGTCGCGCGGGCCCGGGAGCGCGGCGTGGACGTGCTGCCCGGCGTCGTGACGCCGTCGGAGGTCATCGCGGCACTCGACCTGGGCATCGACACCATGAAGTTCTTCCCGGCCGCCCAGTACGGCGGCGTTGCGACGCTCAAGGCGCTCGCGTCCCCGTTCCCGGGCGTCCGGTTCGTCCCGACCGGCGGGGTCTCGCCGGCGGACCTCACCGACTACCTGTCGCTGCCCACCGTGCCCGCCGTCGGCGGGTCCTGGATGGTCCGGCCCGACCTCGTGGACGCCGGCGACTTCGCCACCGTCACGGAGCTCACCGCCCAGGCGGTCCGCGCCGCGGCGTCGGTCCCCCGAGGGGAGCAGCCGTGACCGGGTGCGACGCGCCCGCGGCGCCGCGAGCCCGCGGGTGGCGGCCAGCGGCCGCGGCCGGCGGGGGAGCTCGGCCGACGTCACCGGCCATCGACACGACGACACCACCCGAGGGGCCGGTCCCGGCTCCTCGTCCCTGCTGACGAGAGGTATGGGCCAGATGACCACCACACCACCCGGCGCGATCGGGACCGAGGCCAGGTTCGGGAAGCGCGACCCGAAGAAGGCAGCGGCCAGCGGCTGGATCGGGAGTGCGCTCGAGTACTACGACTTCGCGTTGTACTCGCAAGCCGCAGCGCTCGTGTTCCCCGCCGTCTTCTTCCCGTCCGAGAACCCGACCGTCGCCATCATCGCCTCGCTCGCGACCTATGCGGTGGGCTACGTCTCCCGTCCGGTCGGCGCCGTCGTCCTGGGCGCCTGGGGGGACCGGCACGGCCGCAAGAACGTGCTGGTCTTCGCGATGCTGCTGATGGGCTTCGCGACCCTCGCGGTCGGGCTGCTGCCCACGTACGGACAGGTCGGCATCCTCGCGCCCGTCCTCCTGGTGACCCTCCGCCTGATCCAGGGGTTCGCCGTCGCGGGCGAACTCGGCGGTGCCAGCGCGATGATCGTCGAGCACTCGCCCGATGCCAGGCGTGGCTTCTTCACGAGCTTCAGCCTCCAGGGCACGCAGTTCGGCTCGATCCTGGCCACGGGTGCCATGCTGCCGCTCGCCGCCACGCTCAGCGACGATCAGTTCCAGACCTGGGGCTGGCGGATCCCGTTCCTGCTCAGCGCCTTCGTGATCCTGGCCGGGTACGTCATCCGTCGTCGCGTGCAGGAGCCGCCGGCCTACCTCGCGAAGTCCGACGAGATCAAGGCGAAGCGTCGCTTCCCCATCGTCGACCTGCTGCGCACCCACCCGTGGGTCCTGGTGCGCTGCGTCCTCATGACCTTCACCAACGTGATCGGCATGGCGACCCTCGTCTTCGGTGTGGCCTACGCGACCCAGGAGGGCTACGGCATCGGCTTCTCCGCCAGCGACTTCCTCTGGGTCACGCTCGTGGCCAACGTGACCGCCGTGCTGACGATCCCGTTCTTCGGCGCGCTGTCCGACCGGATCGGCCGGCGGGCGCTGATGGTGGCCGGCGGGATCGGTGGCGGTCTGCTCTCCGGGGTCTACCTGTGGGCCATCGACCAGCGGAGCCTGTTCCTGGTCTTCGTGTGCGTCGTCGTCGTGCAGGGGATCCTGTTCCAGATGTGGAACGCCACCTTCGCCACGTTCTACCAGGAGCAGTTCCCGATGCGGATCCGCGTGACCGGGTTCGCGGTGTCGCAGAACGTCGGCCTCATGCTCGCGTCGTTCTTCCCGAGCATCTTCACGGCGATCGCTCCGCCCGGGACGACGAACGTCCCGCTCGTCATCGGGCTGACCACGTTCGGCATCTGCCTCGTCGCGGCGATCGCCGCCTTCCTGTCCGCCGAGACCAAGGGCAAGACGCTCGAGGACCTCGAGGCTCACGAGGCCGATCCGCAGCTGCTCAGCACCAGCCGCGTCTGAGCCCGGCCGTGGTCGGGGGAGTGGGTGCCGGCCTCGCGCCGGATCGAGCATCGCTCGATGCCACACCACACGAGCGCCACCCGCTCTCTCGGCCGGGTCCGCCCCACGAGGAAGGCGGTTGCGCCGACACCGGCGGGAGGTACGAGTACACGGACATCGTCGCGGGCCGCCAGGCGCCGAGCCTGACCCGTGAGGAGATCGCCAGCGTCGCCCGGGAGTGCGAGGTCGACTTGCGGTGGACCTGCTTCGGTCCCGGCAAGCCCGGTGACGAGGGCACGGCGAGCGGAGAACGGTGATGACTGAGACGACGAATGCACCGCAAGCAGTGTGGCCGGTGAGACACAGTCCACTGCTGCGGGCGCCGGAGCGCTTCATCGCGCGCGAGGGGCTCCAGGAGCTGGTCCGCCTGTTGACGGACAACCTGGTCAGCATCACGGACGAGAGAGGTCAGTTCCTCCTTCGGCTCGATGACGGGCGGGTCGTCGACACCAAGGGCTGGGCGGGCTGGGAGTGGACCCACGGAATCGGCCTGTACGGGATGTGGCAGTACTACGACCAGACCGGCGAGACGGCGATGCGCGACATCATCGACTCCTGGTTCGCCGCGCGGCTGGCCGAGGGCACCACGAAGAACGTCAACACGATGGCGCCCTTCCTGACGCTCGCCTACAGGTACGAGGAAGCGGGCGATCGCACGCTGCTGCCGTGGCTCGACTCATGGGCCGAGTGGGCGATGCGGGCGATGCCGCGCACCCCGCACGGCGGTATGCAGCACATCACGCTGGCCGAGGAGAACCACCATCAGCTCTGGGACGACACGCTGATGATGACCGTCCTGCCGCTCACCAAGATCGGTCTGCTGCTCGACCGGCCGCACTACGTGCGCGAGGCCACGTTCCAGTTCCTCACCCACGTGGCGTACCTCATGGACCGCGAGACAGGCCTGTGGTTCCACGGCTGGACGTTCGAGGGCAACCACAACTTCGCCAAGGCCCGGTGGGCGCGCGGGAACTCCTGGCTGACCATGGTGATCCCCGACTTCCTCGAGCTGGTGGACCTGCCGGAGTCCGACCCGGTTCGCCGGTTCCTGATCGAGGTGCTGGACTCCCAGGTGGCGGCACTCGCCGCATTGCAGGACGACTCAGGGCTGTGGCACACGCTGCTCGACGACCCGTCGTCGTACGTCGAGGCTTCGGCGACGGCCGGGTTCGCGTACGGGATCCTCAAGGCGGTCCGCAAGGGGTATCTCGGAGCCCAGTACTCCGCGGTGGCCGAGCAGGCGGTGCGGGCGGTCATCGCCAACATCTCCGACGACGGTGAACTGCAACAGGTCTCGTTCGGCACCGGCATGGGGTCAGACCTGGACTTCTACCGGAACATCCCGCGCACCTCGATGCCGTACGGGCAAGCCATGGCGATCCTCTGCCTGGCTGAGTACCTGCGCACCTACTTCTGAGTCGTGGCTCGACCCCGTCAGGACGGTGCAGGCGCAACCCGCTCACATGCCGATGGCCCACGGGGACCGGTGACCGTCCGGGTCACCGAGCTCGTCGATCTCAAGACGACGTTCGTCTCATTGGAGGAATGCTGATGATCCTCGACTCTTTCCGACTGGACGGGAAGGTCGCCCTGGTGACGGGTTCGTCGCGCGGCTTGGGGCAGGGTGCGGCGCTGGCGCTGGCTGAGGCAGGAGCCGATGTCGCGCTGCTGAACCGGGCCTCGGCGCAGGAGACGGCCGACGAGGTGAAGGCGCTCGGCCGCCTGACCCACCTGATCCAGCAGGACCTGATCGCGGCTACCCCGCAGGAACTCGACGAGTCGATCCAATCCGTGGTGGACGCGCTCGGGCGGATCGACATCCTGGTCAACAACGCCGGCATCATCCGGCGGGCGCCGTTGCTGGAGCACTCGGCGTCGGACTGGAGGGACGTGATGGCGGTCAACCTGGACGCCGTGTTCCACCTGTCGCAGGCCGCGGCCAAGCGATTCGTGGCCCAGGGCGGAGGGAAGATCATCAACATCGCGTCGATGCTGTCGTTCCAGGGCGGCATCCTGGTGCCGGGGTACACGGCGAGCAAACACGCGCTGGCGGGGATCACGAAGTCGTTCGCGAACGAGCTGGCCGCTCACGGGGTGAACGTGAACGCGGTCGCTCCGGGTTACATGGCCACCGACAACACCGCGTCGATCCGTGCCGACGAGGCCCGCGAGAAGTCGATCCTGGACCGCATCCCGGCCGGTCGTTGGGGAACTCCCGACGACTTGCGGGGTCCCTTCGTCTTCCTGGCGTCGTCCGCCTCGGACTACCTGAACGGCGCGATCATCCCGGTTGATGGCGGCTGGCTCGTCCGCTGACGAGCCTCGCCGAGACACCCGACCTCTGAGAACTGGAGAGACACACCGTGGAACAGCGTTATGCGACGACGCCGGACCAGCTCCCCCGATTCGACACCGATGACCTGCGGGAGCGGTACCTGGTCGAAGAGGTACTCGTCCCCGGCGAGGTGAACGCCGTCTACACCCACCACGACCGGATCGTGCTCGGCGGCGCTGTCCCCGCGGGTGAGCGGCTTCCGCTGCCGACGTTCGACGAGCTGCGCGCGGAGTACTTCCTGGCCAATCGCGAGGTCGGGATCGTCAACGTCGGCGGTACGGGAACGGTGACCGCCGACGGGGAGACGTACACGCTGCCCAACGGGGCGTGCCTGTACATCGGCCGCGGCACCAGGGACGTCGTGTTCGCCGACGCCCCGGCCGCGACCGACTCCGCCGAGACCGAGGCGGGTGCACAGTTCTACCTGTTCAGCGCCCCGGCACACACGACCCACCCGACGCAGCTCGTGCTCAAGGGGCAGGGCACGGTGCGTGAGCTCGGCGACCAGCTCACCAGCAACCGGCGGACGCTGAACCAGTACATCCACGAGAACGGCATCCGGTCCTGCCAGATCGTGATGGGTGTGACCGAGCTGCACCCGGGGTCGATGTGGAACACCATGCCCGCCCACACGCACGACCGGCGCACCGAGTGCTACCTGTACTTCGACGTGCCGGAGGATGCGCGAGTGATCCACCTGCTCGGTGAGCCGACCGAGACGCGGCATCTGGTGATCGCCGACCGGCAGGTGGTCATCTCCCCGTCCTGGTCGGTGCACTCCGGGGTGGGCACCGCGGCCTACTCGTTCGTGTGGGCCATGGCGGGGGAGAACCAGTCCTTCGACGACATGGACCCCGCGCCGGTCACCGCGCTGCGCTGATCCCAGGCGGGGCTCTCGGCGTCGCGGGCCGCACCGTCTCCTGCGGTGCGGCCCACGACATCGACCCCCAGCCCAGCGGATGACGACCGGGAGTGGATGGGGGCGACGGGCCGGCCGCGGGCTGGGACGCCGGCACGACGTGGCCGAGCGCACCGAGGAGCCGCTGGGCGTCACCCGAGCCGGTCCGACGTCTGACCCGCTGCCCACCGCTGTTCTGCGCAGGTCCGAGGAGACGTTGCATCAACGTCCTGCGCGGAGTTGGAGCGCTCGCTGTTCGTTGATGGAGCGGCAGTAGCCGGCGAGTCGGTCGAGGATCTCCTCGGCGCTCTCGTCCCAGGTGGAGGGTCGGGGGTCGTCGTTCCGATGGCTAGAGTCGTCGGGATGCCGGGGCCGACCGCAGGAAGAGCCGTACCCGTGGGTAGGGCCGGCACACTCGCTCAGAGGTACCGACACTTCGGTGAGGTCGACGCCGCCGGGACATCGCCGCTGTACGAGCGCGTCGCCGTCGCCCTGAGCGAGTCCGACGAGGCGCTGCGCGCCATCGAGGCGGCGCCGGCGCGCAAGCGGCACCCCACGGTGATCCTCGCCGCGCTGCACGACCTCGCCCTCGCCGGACGCGCCCCGGCGCTCGCCGCGGCCTATGCCGCTGCGGACGGCGACGCTGCCGCTGGCGCGGCGATCGACACGCTGCTGCGAATGACCGACTCGGTCGTGGCCATCGCCGTGCGCCGGCAGACGCAGACCTTCGAGACCGGACGCTGCGCCGTGCTGTATCCGGCCATCGCCGAGGCGGCGCGCCGGGTAGGCGCGAATGCGGTCGGGCTGATCGACGTGGGCTGTTCGGCTGGGCTCAATCTCCATGTCGATCGCGTTGGCATCACGTACAGCAACGGACAATCGCTGGGCGACCCGTCATCCCCCGTGCAGATGTCGTCTTCGATCGTGGGGGACCGGCCCATCCCGACGCGGGCGACGCCCGAGGTCGTCGCCCGGGTCGGCGTCGACCTCGATCCGGTCGACGTGACCGACGCGGATGACGCCCGATGGTTGCGCGCCTGCCTGTGGCCGGATCAGCCGGAGCGGGTCGCGAGGCTCGAAGCGGAGCTGGCGTTGGCGGCGACGGCCCCTCCGCTGCTGCTGCAGGGTGACGCCGTCGAGGTGCTGCCCGACGCCTTCGCCCGTGTGCCCGCGGACGCCCTGCCGGTCGTCACCACGACGTGGGCGCTGTCGCACTTCCCGCTCGAGAGCCGCCTGCGCTTCCTGCACCGCCTCGACGAAGCGGCGGCCGGCCGGGCGGTGGCGTGGGTGTCAGCGGAGGGGGTCGGAGTCGCGCCGGCGATCCCGACACTCGGCGATCGCCGCGCCTCTGGCCACAGCATCATCGGCCTGGCGGTGTTCGACCGGTCGGCTCTGCGCGCCGAGGCCACTGGCCGCTGCTGGTCGCAGGGCCGCTTGCTGGCGTGGCTGGCAGCCCCCTAGTTCGTCGGCAACCGTCGGGCGCAGATGAGGGTGACGGCGAGGCGAGCCGGGGCGTTGATGGTCAGCGCGCCACCTCCTTCGCCCGGACGCTGACCGGGTCCAGGGCCGCCCGCGACCAGTCTGGCCCCCCGGCCTCGCCGAACCGGTCGAGCACGGCCTGGTGCATGCGCTCGAAGACGCCGGCGGCGGCCCATTCGCGCATCCGTCGCCAGCAGGTCCAGCCCGACCCGTAGCCGAGCTCGCGCGGCAGCCGGGCCGAACCCGATCCCGCCGGCCAGCACGAACGAGATGCCCTCGAGCACGTCCCGAGCCGAGGTGCGCGGCCGTCCGGTGCGGCCCTACGCAAGGTCTTCCAGTTCGGGGACCCGGCGTGCACCACCTCGGGGCCGCGGCTCCCGCGTCCGCCGACCGGTGGCCACGGTCACCGCCGCCCCACTCGCTTGGGAGGTGCCGCAGCCGACCCTGCCTCCGTCGGCACAGGCGTTCCCGGAGTCTGCAGTGCTGGGCGGTCCCCCAGTTCGGCAAGGGCGCACCGGTGAGGAACAACCTGTCAGAGTGCGGCCACCACACGTGCATCGTCGAGCCAACGGGCCATCACGCTGATGATGGCCGGCTGCTCGAGTGCGGACTGCGTCTGCCGTTCAGCAGCGCGGAGGAGGTCGGTCATCGCGCGCCGCGCCGCCTCGCGGTGCTGAGCCCAGCGGTGCATGGAGGAGGTGGGAACGGTGGTCCGCCAGTCCGGTGTGACCTCGTCGAGTATCGACTCGACTACAGGAGCTTCGGGAAGAACTGCATCGTCTGGCAGGGGCGGTACAGGTCCGAGCGGTCCGCGTCCCGGATTGGTCATCTCCACGAACATCTGCAGATGGGTCACAGCCCGCGCCGAGTCCATCGCCACAGGCGCCAACATAACGTTTTGTGTGTCGTGTGTTACAGGGGGGTCACGGAAAGGACCTTGGTGGACACCTGCGCGGCAGTGCGTCGTCAGGGCATTGGCGATGTCGCAAGGTGAGCAGGGCGAGGACGTTGGGCCGGTGGCGCTCGGCCCAGCCGCCGACGTGCCCCGGCCGGGGCCCGCCGGAGGGGGCGAACCCCTGCTCGCTGAGGAACAGCTCCACCCACGTGTCCACGCTGGGCATCAGGGGGCCCAGGACGATGCCGCGCACGAAGTGGTAGCTGGAGACCACCACGTCCTCGGGGTCGCGGATCACCACCACGTAGCGCGCGGCGTCGGTCAGCGGTGCCCCGAGCGAGACCGCGACGGAGGTCTGGCCGCCGGCAGCGTCCGGCCACGGTGCCACGTCGTGCACGTGGTCGAGCCGGCCGTGCCTCAGGGTCGCGACCTGGTGGACGATCTGCAGCATCCAGTTCGTCCCGCTCTTCTCGTCAGTGGCGACGACGACGTCGTGCTCCCCAGGCAGGTACTCGTCGGAGTCGATCGGCCCTGGGACGAATCGGCCGAGGACGGGGAGCAGCCGCACCTCCAGTCCGAGGCGCTCGACCACCCGCAGGACGGGGGCGACGCCGCGGGCCGTGGCCTGCGCTCGCGGAGAGGGCGCCACCTCGCCGTGCGGCCCGCGCCGGTTCGAGGTGGGCCGACGGTCGGTGGTCGGGCGAACCGCGCGGCCGCAGCCGATGGCCTGCCGTAGCCGCTCGCGCCGCAGGCCTGCCGTCCTCCGGATGGCCTTCGGGCGGCCCGGTGACGCCGTCGTTCCCGTCCCCGACCTGGTGACGTCGGTCCCCCGGTGGTGGCTGATGGCTGCCCGATTCATGAGGGGGCATTCTCCGGGCGCCGTTGCGAGATCGAGAGGTCCAGGAACGGACGGCCCCGTCTCCGGACATACCCACGTCACTCACTCGTCACGGCATCCATGAGCGTCAGCCTGGTTCCGCCTCCGTCTGGGCGGCCGCCGTTCAGTGCGGTGACTTCTGTGCTGCACGAGCAGCAACCCCGATGGCGGGCCGGAGCCGCAGGATGCCGGCGCCATGTCAACCGGCGATCACGCAGGGACGAGCATGGCAGCCGTGGGCTTGCGCCCGGTCAGCAGCAGCTTCACCGCCTCGCCGGCGACCAGCGGTCGAGAGAAGTGGTAGCCCTGGCCGAGCGGGCAGTCCAGCGAGCGGAGAGTCTCGAGCTGGTTGCCGTTCTCCAGGCCCTCGGCGACCACCTCCAGGCGCAGGTTCTGACCGAGCTGGGTGATGGCTGCGACCACCGCGTGACCCTCGGGACTGGTGGTCACATCGTCGATGAAGGACTTGTCGATCTTCAGCGTGTCGATCGGGAAGCGCCGCAGATAACTGAGCGACGAATAGCCCGTGCCGAAGTCGTCGAGGGCGAGACGGACCCCCAGGTCCTTCAGGAGGCCGATCTTGTGGGTCGCCTCCTCGATGTCCTGCGCGAACAGCGATTCGGTGATCTCCAGAGTGAGCAGCGATGGGTCCAGACCCGACCGGTGCAGCGCATCGGCCACGTCCCCCACCAGGTCCGGGTGCTGGAACTGGCGGACGGAGACGTTCACGCTCATGCGCAGCCGGCCCAGTGGTGAGCGGTTCTGCCAGGCGGCGGCCTGCCGGGTGGCCTCCTGCAGGACCCAGCGGCCGATCGGCACGATCAGGCCGGTCTCCTCGGCCAGCGGGATGAACTCCAACGGCGACACGAGGCCCCGCTCGGGGTGCTGCCACCGCAGTAGCGCCTCGAACCCGACGATGACCTGAGAGGACACGTCGACGATCGGCTGGTAGTGCAGCTCGAGCTGCTCGCCGTCCAGGGCCCCGGACAGTTCCGCCCGGACGGCGTCGCGGCGCACCTGAGCGGTGTGGTGGCTGGGCTGGAACACCTCCAGCCGGCCCTTGCCGCCTGTCTTGGCCGCGTACATGGCCAGGTCGGCGGCCCGGAGCATCGTGATGCCGGTGGGGGCGCACGCGTCCGAGGTGGCCAGGCCGATGCTCAGCCCGGTGCGCACCGTGTGCTCCCCGATCCGGGTGGGCGCCCGCAGCGAGTCCAGGATGCGGTGCGCGACGCGCTCGGCCTGGTGGGCGCTGCCGGGGCCGGTCAGCAGGATGGCGAACTCGTCACCGGAGAGGCGGGCCACCGTGTCGGTGTCCCGGACACAGCCGACCATGCGCTGGCTGAGCAGCTTGATCAGGCCGTCCCCGCCCTCGTGGCCGAGGTTGTCGTTGACCGCCTTGAGGTTGTCCACGTCGAGGAAGAGCACCGCCGACTGGGCGCCGGTCTCCTGGCGGGCGGCCTCGGCCTCGGTCAACCGCTCCATGAACCAGGCCCGGTTGGGCAGGCCGGTGAGCACGTCGTGGAAGGCCTGGAACCGCAACCGGTCCTCCAGGTCCTTCCGTCCCTCGACGGCGCCCAGGAGGCTGTTGAAGGCGCGGCCGGCCTCGCCGATCTGGTCGTCGGAGTCGACGTCGATCCGCTCGAACACCGCTTCGGACCAGTCGCCGGAGCTCGAGGCCGAGGAGACCATGCTGGTCGCGGACCGCAGGTGGCTGCTGAGCACCTCCAGGCGGCCACCGACGACGCCGCGGCACAGCGCGTAGTTCATGGCGCCCACGAGGAAGCCGGCCACCAGGCAGGCCGAGCCGAAGACGGGCCGGTGAGCGATCGTCTCCGGGACGCCGAACAGCACGGCGAACGGCGGGAAGACGACCCCGACGGCCAGACCGAGACCGACCATGTAGATGGCCATGTCCCAGAACACGCGGGAGGTCAACCGAAATCCCCGACGCGTACGCGGCCGCTTCTCGGCCAGCAGGTCATGCAGCGACATGGGAAGCGGATCGGCCGTTCTCGCGCGGACTTGAGTGATGACGAACGAATCGTCGTGACATCTCCACCATTTCGGGTTGGTTCACCGGGGTAGCTCAAGGAATGGTGTCGGAGGTCGATCTGTCTGGCATGGAGATCCCGCTGTCCTTCACGGCCGGCCAGTACGTGGGCGACGACCTGTGGGTGTCCGTCCTCGACGGCCGCACCCGTCAGTACGTCGACCTCGACACCGCCGCCACCAGCTCGGCATCGGTCGTCGTCGCCCGTGCGGTGCAGGACTTCCTGCCCTGGTACGCGAGCGTGCACCGCGGCGCCGGCATCCGCTCCCAGCTCACCAGTGCCCGGTACGAGGAGGCGCGCGAGGTCATCACACGCTTCGTCGGTGGCGATCCCGCCACGCACGTGGCGCTGTTCCCGCGCAACACCACCGAGGCGCTCAACCTGCTCGCCTTCCGCCTGGGCCTGACCAAGGACGACGTCGTCGTCACCACGGCCGTCGAGCACCACGCGAACCTGCTGCCCTGGCGCCGGCACGCGCAGCTGCGGGTCGTGGACGTCGACCGGCAGGGCACCTTCGACGTCGCCGCGGTGGAGGCCGCGCTGGACCAGCACCCGCGGCCCCGCGTCCTGGCGGTCTCAGGGGGTTCCAACGTCACCGGCTGGCTGCCCGACCTGCGGGCCATCGCGGCCGCCGCCCGCCAGCGGGGCGTGCTGACGGTGGTCGACGGCGCCCAGCTGGTGCCGCACCGCCCCGTGGACATCAGCGCCCTCGGGATCGACGTCATCGCCTTCTCCGGGCACAAGATGTACGCGCCCTTCGGTGCCGGCGCCCTGATCGCGCCGCGCGCGCTGCTGGCCGACGGGGAACCGTTCCTCGTCGGGGGCGGGGCGGTCGGGGCTGTCTCGTTCGACGACGTGATCTGGGCCGACGGCCCCGACCGTGACGACGCCGGCTCGCCCAATGTCATCGGCGTCGTCGCCCTCACCGCGGCGGCGGACGAGCTGTGCAGCGACGGGTGGTCAGCGGTGCGCGCCCACGAGGACCACCTGGTGCGCGCCCTGGACTCCGAGCTCCGCTCGGTGCCCGGGTTGCACCGGCTCGGGCCGGTCACCGGGGACCGGTTGCCGGTCGCCGCCTTCAACCTCGAGGGCGTGCCGCACGGTCTGCTGGCCGCCCGGCTCGCCAACGAGTACGCCATCGGTACCCGCAGCGGCTGCTTCTGCGCGCACCCCTACATGGGCCGGCTGCTGGGGCTCAGCGACGCCGAGGTCGCCCAGTTCCATGCCGATGTCCGCGCAGGCGCCCGTCATCGGCTCCCCGGCGCGGTGCGGGTCAGCGCGAACCGGCAGACCTACCTCACCGACATCCCGATCCTCGGACAGGCGCTGCGGGAGATCGCCGCCACGCCCGAAGGCGCCGAGCGGTACGAGCTCGACGCGCGTGGGGACTTCGCCCCGCGGGTCCGCTCACGTGTGCCGGTGTACGCCTAGCCACCGGTCCGACCTCGCCGGCGCTGGGCCGCCCGCGCTGGGTGGCCGCCGGGAGATCGTGACGTGCGCTCACCGGTGTCGATGCCTGTCGTGCCGGCAGGGGTCGGCCTCAGGGGATCCGCTGTCGGTGACCTGCTCGCCGGTGTGGCTGATGACGAACGTGGTGCGTCACTACGCCTGGGGGTCGGCCACGGTGATCCCGCATCGGCAGGCCGAGGATGTGGCGCACCAGGCTGCGGCCCTGGGGAGCGCCGTCGCCACGGCCTTCCTGGTGCACTGGCAGTGGGATGCGACCGGCGATACAGGGCTCGAGGCGGACCTACGGGCGAGTGCTGACGCGTATGAGGTCGCTCGGGTGGACCTGGCTCACCTGCTGCGCAGGACAGGTCGAGTCGCTGGAGCTCGCGAGGTGCTGCAGGTCGGCGTCGACAAGGGGGAACGGACGGTCCATCTGCCGCTCGGCAACCTGCTGTGGGATCACCATGGCGATGCGGACGCTGCCGAAGCGGCCTACCGAGCTGGGATGGCAGCAGGTGACCCCTACAGCCATCACAACCTGGGCGTGCTGCTGCTGGCCCGTGGTGATGCAGGAGCGGCCATCCGGGAGTTCGGCCTGGGCGCCGCAGCTGGCGACCATCTGGCGATGCGGACGCTGTGGGAGAGCGACCCTCACCCGTCACGGTGAGGCAGGCCAGGACTGTTGGCCATGACCGCAGTCAGGCCTCCTGCCATGGATGTCACCGCAGAAGCTGTCAGGGGAGCAGGTCCCCGTGCTCGAACTGCTCGTCGGCCGGGTCTCGTCCCGACTCGCTGGAACGGAGTCCGAGCGGCGGGCCTCCGGTGCGACCCCGGCTGAGGACCTGACGGGATCCGGTCGGGTGACAGCGACCGACGAGCGCCCGTCAGCTGCAGACGATGGCCGACGACAGCCAACTGCTTGCATGCTGACCTGCGCGTTCGACGCTGGCCGACCATCGCACATCCCCACGAGATCAACTCGCAGGGCATCGGCTCGAGTCCGATCGGGGAGCGAGACCGCAGGTCAGGGGTTCGCGGGCGGGGTCAGTCGCGGGGTGAGCCATGAGAGACCCCTGACTCACCTGGCGAGGGGTCGTCAACTGCGGATGCCTTGCCCTCCAGGCGGCGCGATCGCAGACCGCCGCGAGCCGCCGAGGTGTGGATGGCCATCCGTGGACCGCAGGCGCCGTAGCCAGGCGACTCCGCCGGGTCGAGGCCACCACCGGTGGCAGCGCGAGGGGAACGGGTGCCCGCGGGGGACCACGCAGCCCGAGAGTCGTTCCATCAGCACGACGTCCTCCACCTCCGGGTCGGACCGGGGCCGAGGCGTGTCCCTGTCGGAGCACCTGTGCGGGGCCGGCCACCGGGCAGGTCCTGTGGGACAGGCGCTACCGCAGAACCCGTGCCGGCCTGCGGTGTAGCGCGGGTGGGTCGCTTCCCGTGGTCCCGGTGCTGACGGTGTCGCTGGGGTGCAGGGTCAGGCGCCGACCGGTGACGGCAGTGGCGAGGGCTTGGTCGTGGGTGACGAGGACGAGGGCGCAGTCGGTGTCGTCGACCTGGTCCATGAGGCAGCGGACGGTCTCCTCCTGGGTGATGAGGTCGAGCCGGGAGGTGGGCTCGTCGGCGAAGAGCAGGGTGGGTGCCAGCAGGACCGCTCGGATGATGGCCAACCGTTGGAGTTCCCCGCCGGAGACCTGTCCGGGCCTGCGCGCGAGCAGGTCGTGCGCCAGCCGCAGGGTGCCCAGGAGGGTGTCGAGGTGGCGCGGGTCGCAGCGGTGTCGGCGGATGACGTCGCCGAAGGCGGAGCGCAGCGGCACGCGGGCGGGGAAGGCCTGGGCCGGGTCCTGGTAGAGCTTCTGCAGGCGCCCACCCGCCAGGGCGGGGGAGTGCTCGACGCGGCCGGTGTCGGGTGGTAGCAGGCGCAGCAGGACGTTGCCCAGGGTCGTCTTTCCGGATCCGCTGGGTCCGGTGAGGGCGAGTCGCTCCCCGGCGGTGACGGTGATGTCCAGGTCGTGGAACAGCGTCTTGCCGGCCAAGGACTTGCCCAGGCCCGCCCCGGTGATGAGGACGGCGTCCGGGTCGCGGCTGCCGCCTCGGCCGCCTGCGGTAGTGGTGTGGGTGGGGTGCTGGCGCATCCACGGGTGGCTCCAGCGGCTGGGTTCGGCGGCGAGCAGGCGGCGGCTGTAGGGATGGCGGGGGTGGTCCAGGACCTCGTCGGCGGGGCCTCGCTCGACGACGAGGGCGTCCTTCATGACCAGGACGTCGCCGCCGAGGGTGCGAGCGAGGTCGAGGTCGTGGGTGATGGTGAGCAGGACACCGTCGGTCTCGACGTGGTGGCGCAGGAGCGCGGCGAGCTCGGCGCGCGCGAGTTCGTCGAGGCCCTTGGAGGGCTCGTCGGCGATGAGCACGGGTGCTCCGCCGATGGTCGCGGCGGCGAAGGCGACGCGCTGGGCCATCCCGCCGGAGAGGGTGTGCGGGAACGCGCGCACCTCTCCGCCCAGTCCCAGGCGGGCGAGCAGGGCGCTGGACGCGGTGCGCGCCTGGCGCCGGTCGGTGCGCCAGGTGGCGGCACCCTCGGCGACCTGGCCACCCACGCGCATGGTGGGGTCCAGGGCCAGTACGGGTTCCTGGGGGAGCAGGGCCAGGGTGCGTCCCCACAGCCGGCGCCGGGTGGCCCGGTGCGCGAGGTCGAGGTACTGCCCGTCGAGGGTCATGCTCCCGCGGACCTGGAGTTCGGGAGCGAGGGTGCCCATCACGGCGTGGGCCAGCAGGGACTTGCCGGACCCGCTCTCCCCGACGATCGTGACCGGCCGGCCGCGGTGCAGCTGCAGGTCGGTGACGTCGACGAGCGCGCGTCCGGTGGTGGTCACGGCCAGCTCGTGCAGGTGGATGCTCATCGTGCTCCCTGGGTGCCGTCGACGCGGTCGGTGCCGTCCTGGCTGCGGAGGCCGAGCAGGCCGAGCAGGACGGCGGTCAGGACGATCACCGGCGCCAGGGACATCCACGGCGCCTCGGACCAGTACGGGAAGGCCTCGGTGACCATCAGGCCGAGCTCGGCGGTGGGTGGCTGCAGGCCCACCCCGACGAAGCCGAGGGTCGACAGCGCGAGGATGGAGGTCCCCACGCCGAAGGTCGCCAGGGTCAGCAGCAGCGGGCGCAGCTCGGGCCACAGGTGCCGGCGCCACAGGTGCGCGTGCCCGAGCTGGAGCAGCCCGGCGGCCTCGACGGCGGGGGCGCCCAGGACGAGTGCGCTGCGGGCCCGTACGACCCGGAAGTACTCGACCCACTGGGCCAGGGCCAGCCCGACGTACAGGGTCCACGACCCGCCGCTGGCCATGGCCGAGAACATCAGGACCACCAGCAGCAGCGGCAGGGCGATGAGGACCTCGGAGGCCCCGCGCAGGGCCGCGTCGATCCAGCCGCCGCGCCAGGCGGCGAGCACGCCGGCCACGGTCCCGGCGGCTGCGGCGGTGGCCACGCACAGCACCGCGAGCAGCAGCGACAGGCGCGTGGCCGACGCGAGCCGGGCCGCGACGCTGCGGCCGAGGTGGTCGCGCCCGAGCGGCTCGCTCAGGCTGGGCCGCTCGAGGAAGCGCGTGAGGTCCTGTGCTGCGGGGTCCGGCCACACCAGCGGCCCCAGCAGCGCGAACAGCACCACCACCCCCAGCACGGACAGCGCGGCGCGCTCAGCACGGCTCCCTCCGCGGGTCGCCCGCCTCCCACGGCCCAGGCCGGTCCACCAGCCGGCGCGGCCGAGGGACCCCGGATCGCCCTGCAGCAGGCGTGGGCCCGGTTGCTCCTGCAGCGCCTCGTGTTCCGCCGCGCCTGCGGGGCGGACCTGCGCAGTCGATGGCTCCCTGCCGTGGGCGTCGGAACTGCTGGTGCCGAGGTTCCTGGTGCCGCTCGTGCCGCCGGATCCGTTCGGGTCGGTCATCGTGCTGCCTGTCCGGAGCGCGGGCGGGGGTCGAGGGCGAGGGTGGCCAGGTCGACGATGGTGTTGAGGGCGACCACGAGCAGGGCCAGGGTCAGCGCGGTCGCTTGCAGGGCGGGGACGTCGCGCCAGAACACCGCGTGCACGAGGGCATGGCCGAGCCCGGGCCAGGCGAACAGGCTCTCGACCACGACGACGCCTTCGACGAGGACGATGGCCTGCACGCCGAGGTAGGCCACGAGGGTGACACCGGTGTTGCGGGCGACGTGTCGCGCCAGCACGGTGGACGCCCGCAGCCCCTTGGTCTCGGCGAAGCGGACGTGTTCGGAGCTCAGCACCTGGACCGCGGTGTCGCGGGTGACGCGGGCGAACAGCCCGGACAGGCCCGCGGCCAGGGTCAGCGCCGGGAGGACGATGGAGCTGGCGCCGCCGTGTCCGGCTGCCGGGAGCACGCCGAGGTGCACGGAGAAGACGAGGACCAGGACCAGGCCGAGCAGGAACGGCGGCAGCGCCCGGGACCCGGTGACCCACAGCGACGTGAGCCGGTCCAGCCGGCCGCCGGGGCGCAGGGCGGCCAGCAGCCCGGCCGGCGCGCCGAGCGCGAAGGCGATGCCGAGTGCCACCGCGGCCAGCTGCAGGCTGCCGGCGAGGTGCACGGCGAGCTCGTGGGCCACGCTGGCCCCGGTGACCAACGACGTGCCCAGGTCGAGGCGCACCAGGTCGGTCCACCAGTCCAGCAGCTGCTGCCACGCCGGGCGGTCCAGGCCGAGCTCGGCCCGCACGGAGGCGGCTGCGGCGGCGTCGACCTGGTCGTAGCCGTAGCGGCCGGCCGCGATCCGGTAGGCGATGTCACCGGGCAGGCTCTGCACGATGGCGAAGCAGGCCGTCGACACCACCACGGCCACGCCCACGGCCTGCACGAGACGCTGCCGCAGCAGGCGCAGCACCTGCTCCCCGCGTGCGGTCCACGCCGTCGGTCGGGGACGGCGGACACCGCGTCGGGGCGTCGGCTGCTCGAGTGCCGGAACGCTGGTCGTGCTCATCGGGCCCACCGGACGTCGGTGAGGTGGAACGAGCGCTCGAGCGGGTCCAGCACGACACCGTCGACGCGGTCGCTGACCACCACGCTCTGGCGGTACCAGGCGACCGGGATCACCGGCAGCTCGACCTGGAGCACCTGCGCCACCTGTTGCCGGGCCGCGGTCGCGGCGGCGTCGTCGATGCCACCGCCGGTCAGGTCCGTCAGCGCGGCGGTCAAGGCGGGGTCGTCCCAGCCCATCGCGCCGTAGTCGGCTCCGTCGGCATCGAAGTCCTCGAGCAGGGTCACGACGGGGTCCGGGACCAGGGAGTAGTTGCGGGCGTACAGGCCGAGCTCGAGGGTGCCGTCCTGGTGTCCGGCCGCGATCTCGCTGGAGTTGCCGACCTGCACCTCCACGGCGATGCCGATCCCTTCCAGCGCCGCCTGCACGGCGGTGGCCAGCACCGGCAGCTCAGCCCGGTCCGGGAAGGTGCGCAGCGTCAGCGACAGGGGCGCCCCGTCGCGCGTCAGGGTCCCGCCGGGTCCTGGGGTCCAACCGGCCCCGGCGAGCAGGTCGCGCGCCGCCTGCGGATCGTGCTCGAGTGGCGCGAGCGTCTCCTGGTGCCACTGCGGCAGCGAAGGCGGGAACAGCTGCGTCGCGGCCATCTCCGGATCACGCAGCAGCGCCGTCGCCATCGCCTCGCGGTCCAGCGCCAGGCTGATCGCCTGGCGCACCCGCACGTCCCGCAGGGCCGGGTGCGCCGCGTTGGCCTTGAGCAGGATGGCGCGAGGCAGGGTCGCGGACTCGATGTCGAGGCCGTCCGCGCGAGTGAGTCGCTGCAGGCTCACCGGATCCATCCCGAACGTGACGTCGGCCTGACCGCTCTCGGCCATCAGCGCACGGGCCTCGCCGCGACCCACCGTCTGGTAGTGGATGCGCTGTACCCCCGGCTCCTGCCCGGACCACTGTTCTGCCGCCACGAGGTCGACCACTGAGGGCTGCTCCACCCGCTCGACCCGGTACGGCCCGGACCCGACCACCTCCGTCACGGTCCCGTCCGGGGCGTAGCTGCTCGGGGCCAGCACCTGCGTGCTGGTGTGGGCCAGGACCGCCGGCAGCGCCGCGAACGGCTCGGTCAACTCGACCTGCACCGCGTCCGGCTGCGCGCGGACCGAGCTCCACGGGACCGCCGCCAGCGGCGTCCCCTCGCCGGCTCGCGCCCGCTCCAGTGCCGCCGCCACGTGCTCGGGCGTCACCGGCGTCCCGTCGTGGAACACCGCGTCCGGGCGCAGCCGGAAGGACCAGCTGCGCTGGTCCGCAGACGCCTCCCAGTCCTGGGCGAGACCGGGCTGCAGCGCGCCGTCGACGTCGGCGTCGACCAGGGTCTCGGCGACCTGCAGCCGGGTGAACGTCCCGCCGGCTGTGGCGGGGTCGAGGCTGTGCACCTCGAACTGCCCCACGACCTGGAGCACCCCGGCGGACGACCCCCCGCCGCCGGCCGCCGGAGCGCTGCACCCTGCCGCCGCGGTCGCCATCACGGCCAAGCCCGCTGCCGCGCCCGCCCTCGACCGCCTCGACCACCCAGACCGGCCCATGACCCAGCCTCCTCATCACCTCGGAAGGCCGTCACGATACTGACAATCATTCTCAGACCGCTGAGGGGGTGGGCTGCCCCATGAGTGGGACGTACGGCTGAGACCGGCGGCGGCTCGGGTCGTCCCGGCCGGGAGGCCCGGTCGGCGAGGGAGAGGACGTGGGTGGTGGTCGAGAGGCGCGACGCCGGCATCGAGGATGGCGCGGCCCTCACGCAGCTGGTGCGTACGTCAGCGGCGTACGACGGCCAGTACCGGGCGACGGCCGCCGGGCAGACCATCGACGCGGCGTGCACCTCGACCAACCCGACCGCTGATCGGGGAGGCACCGCTGTGGGAAGGCGACGACGACGTCCCACGTACCGCCATCGACCTTCCGCGAGACACCGGTGGGGAGGTCGCGGGGTGCTGCGAGGCTCGGCCGAGCCCGGATCGACGCCGACGAGGTTCGTCGAGCAGTGGAGCTGGAGCAGCGCGGACGACATCGGGTCGGCGCTCGGAGGCAATTCACGGGATCTGGAGACCGGAGGAGTTCGCATCTCTTCCCGTGGCGAGCTGTCCCTCGCCGCACGCCGCCCTCAGTCGATGGGTCGACCTGTTCGTGGGCTTCCTGGTCACCAAGCACGGACTCGCCGCTGCACTGCGGTCCGACGACGGGTTCGAGGCCCTGCACGCGTACTTCCTCGAGCGACTGGTACCCGTCTGCGCGCAGCTGCTGTCCGCTGCGGCCGACGCCGGCGAGATCAGCTCCGACGTGCCTACGAACTGATGCGCGGCATCGGGAACCGGTCATGCCGCCGTCCCACGCGATCGCCTCTGACTTCGGAACCGCCTCTCGTGTCCGGCGGCTGTCCGTCGACGAGCACGCACGCCGACGTGTCCGCAGGTGCCGGGCGACCTGTTGAACGCGCCTGCCGACGGCGTGGGACGGTCAGCCCGACCGGTGATACCTGACGGCGGTGTCCGCGGCATGGTGGCGGTCCCCGGTCGGCGGTGCCTTCGACCCTGTGCCGGCCGACGCCACGGTGGCAGCCTGCGAGGGTCGGTTCCGGAACCGTGAGGGGGCATCCGATGCGGCAGAGGACGCGATCAGCGCAGCTCAGCAGGAGGGCCCGACCGGTAGGGGTCCTGGCCCGACCGGTGGCCGTCCGTGCCGTGGCGGTCCGGTCGTTGTCGCTGGGCTCAGCGGCGATCGGTGCCCTGGCGACCGGTGCGCTGGCGATCGGGGCGCTGGCCGTCGGACGTCTCGCCATCGGTCGCGCCGAGATCCGTGATCTCCGCGTGGCGCGACTCGAGGTCGGTGAGCTCACCATCACCAGGTCCCTGGGGGAGGCCCCGCCGACCGGCACGGCCGGCGCCGTCTGACCTCACCGAGAGGACCGATCCCACGGACGACGCCGTCCGCGCGGCCGGCCTCAGGACGCCTCGCATGCTGACCCCGAGCCGACCCGCGACGCGACGCCGGCAACGACCACCTCGAGGCAGTCCGATGACGGGTGCGACCACAGGCCGGGTCGGTCACACGAACGCGCTGTGCCCGGTGAGCGCGCGGCCGACGATGAGGTTGTTGATCTCGCGGGTGCCCTCGTAGGAGTACAGGGCCTCGGCGTCGTTGAAGTACCGGATGACGTCGCGGTCGAGCAGGATGCCGTTGCCGCCGAACAGCTCCCGCGCCCACGCGACGGTCTCCCGGCCACGGCTGGTGACGAAGCTCTTGGCCAGGGCGGCGTGGTCGTCGCGGAAGACGCCCTCCTCCTGCAGCTGGGCCACGCGCACGGCCATGCCGAGGCTGGCGGTGACGTTGCCGGCCATGCGGGCGAGGAGGTCCTGGATCAGCTGGAACCCCGCGATCGGCCGGCCGAACTGCACCCGCTCCTTGGCGTAGGCCAGCGCCGCCTCGAAGGCGCCCATCTGACAGCCGACCGCGTTCCACGCGACGCCACCGCGGGTCAGCTTGAGCACCCGGTTGACGTCCTTGAAGCTGTTGCCGCCGGCGAGCTTGTTCTCGGCCGGCACGCGGCAGCCCTCGAACACCAGGTCGGCGTTCTGCACCGTGCGCAGGGCGTACTTGCCCTCCATCTTGGTGGCGGTGAAGCCGGGGGTGCCCTTCTCGACGACGAAGGTCTTCACCTGGTCGTCGGCGACGTCACGGGCGAAGACGACGACCAGGTCGGCGAAGGTGCCGTTGCCGATCCACCGCTTCGCACCGTCGAGCACCCACGCGTCGCCGTCCTGCCGCGCGGTGGTCTCCAGGCCGAGGGCGACGTCGGAGCCGCCGTGCGGTTCGGTCAGCGCGAAACAGCCGACCGTGCGCAACGCCAGCATGTCCGGCAGCCAGCGCTGCCGCTGCTCCTCCGAGCCGAGCTCCACGACCGAACCCATCGCCAGGCCGTTGTGGACACCGAGGAAGGTCGCCATCGAGGGGTCGACGCGGGAGGCCTCCAGCGAGATGAAGCCGGTGAACAGCCGGGAGGCGCGGGGCGAGCCGGCCAGGTCGTAGCTGCGGCCGACCAGTCCCTGCTCGGCGAAGCGGGGGATGAGGTCCATGGGGAAGGTCGCCGACTCCCAGGAGTCGTTGACCCGGGGCCTCACCTCCTCCTGCAGGAACTCACGGATGCCGGCGAGCTCCTTGCGCTCGTCGTCGGACAGCAGCGACTCGTAGGAGTAGAGGTCGCCGAGGAGGTCGTCGGACATCGGGGTCCTTCCAGTGGTGGGACGGCCGTCCTACCCGTCCCGCTGCAGTCGCACCCGGGCCTGCCGGGGCGGCGTTCCGATCGGTGGGCGCCGCGGTGCCGTGCTTCCGGTCAGTGGGCACGCACGTCGCCCGGTCAGGACGGCGCCGAGGTGGCCGTCCCGTACGTCGGGAACCCGTCGGCCTCGGCCGCCTGACCCCGGTGTCGCCCGGGACCGCGCTCAGATCCGGTCCGCCGCCGGTGCGGACCCGGCCGGGACCTCGGTGGCCGCCCAGCTGGCCAGCAGGTTGAGCGCGTCGACCGACGGCGAGGCCCTGCGGCCGGTCCGGGACCAGGTGGTGATCGCCAGCAAGTTCGGCTTCGCCCTCGACGCCGACGGCCGGCCGACCGGTGGCCTGTCCAGCCGCCCGGAGGACGTCCGCCGGGCGGCGGAGGGCTCGCTCCGGCGGCTCGGCGTCGACACGATCGACCTGTACTACCAGCACCGGGTCGACCCCGACGTGCCGATCGAGGACGTCGCCGGCGCGGTGCGGGAGCTGATCGACGAGGGCAAGGTCGGCCACTTCGGCCTGTCCGAGGCGTCCCCGCGCACCATCCGCCGGGCGCACGCCGTCCAGCCGGTCACGGCGCTGCAGAGCGAGTACTCGCTGTGGTTCCGGGCGCCGGAGCACGAGGTCCGGCCGACGCTCGCCGAGCTGGGCATCGGCTTCGTGCCGTTCAGCCCGCTGGGCAAGGGGTTCCTCACCGGGACGGTCGACGCGACGACGTCGTTCGGCAGCGGCGACATCCGCAGCACCATCCCGCGGTTCACCGAGGAGGCGCGGCAGGCCAACCAGGCGCTGGACGACCTGCTGGCCGCCATCGCCGGGCCGAAGCAGGCGACGCCCGCACAGATCGCGCTGGCGTGGTTGCTCGCGCAGCAGCCGTGGATCGTCCCGATCCCGGGCACCCGCAGGCTGGGCCGGCTCCAGGAGAACCTCGGGGCGGCCGCCGTCCAGCTGACCGACGACGACCTGCGGGAGATCGACGACGCCGCGGCGAGGATCGAGATCCAGGGCGCCCGCTATCCCGAGCACCTCGAGCGCCTCGTCGACCGGTGAGGAGGACCTCGATGGGTTCGTCGTCGAGAATTCGACGCGGGGCCGACCCGACAGCGGCCGGCGGCAGGTGGAGGGAGACCAGGAGAATGAGCAACGAGGGACGGACCGAGACGGGCCGCGCGAACATCGGCGTGGCCGGCCTGGCCGTGATGGGAGCCAACCTCGCCCGCAACCTCGCCAGCCGCGAGGGCAACACGGTGGCGGTGTACAACCGCTCGCCACAACGCACGCGCCACCTCGTCGAGCAGCACCCCGAAGCCGGTTTCGTGGCCTCGGAGTCGATCGACGACTTCGTCGACTCGCTGGCCAAGCCCCGGACGGCGATCGTGATGGTCCAGGCCGGTGGGGGAACCGATGCGGTGATCGACCAGCTCGCCGCGCGGTTCGAACCGGGCGACATCATCGTCGACGGTGGCAACGCCAACTTCCTCGACACCATCCGACGGGAGCGCGCGCTCAGGGAGAAGGACGTGGAGTTCGTCGGGGCGGGGATCTCCGGTGGTGAGGAGGGCGCGCTCCGAGGGCCGTCCATCATGCCCGGCGGCTCCGCCGAGGCCTACGCGACACTGGGGCCGATCCTCGCCTCGATCGCTGCGGTCGCCGACGGAGAACCGTGCGTGACGCACGTCGGCACCGACGGTGCCGGCCACTTCGTCAAGATGGTCCACAACGGCATCGAGTACGCGGACATGCAGCTCATCGCCGAGTCCTACGACCTCCTGCGCCGCGTCGGCGGGCACGACGTGGACTCCATCGCGGACGTGTTCGCCGCGTGGAACGAGGGCGACCTCGAGTCCTACCTGATCGAGATCACCGCGGAGGTGCTGCGCCAGCGGGACGCTCGGACCGGCGAGCCGCTGGTCGACGTCATCGTCGACCAGGCCGGCTCGAAGGGCACCGGTGTGTGGACGGTGCAGAACGGCGTGGGCCTCGGTGTGCCCGTCTCCGGGATCGGTGAGGCCGTCTTCGCCCGAGCCGTGTCGAGCAGGCCCGAGCAGCGGGCCGTGGTCCGGCGCGTGGTGCAGAGCCGTCCCGAGGTGCGGTCCACCTACGACGGCTTCGAGGACGACGTGCGCGCGGCTCTGTACGCCTCGAAGGTGGTCGCCTACGCCCAGGGCTTCGACGTTATCTCCGCCGGGGCCGAGCAGTACGGCTGGGACATCGACGAGGGAGCTGTCGCCAAGATCTGGCGCGGCGGCTGCATCATCCGCGCACGGTTCCTCGACCGCATCGCCGAGGCCTACGCGAAGGCGCCGGACCTGACGACGTTGCTCGAGGACGACTACTTCGCGCAGGCGGTCGCCGCCGGTGAGGCGGCCTGGCGTCGCATCGTCTCGACCGCGGCGCTGTCGGGGGTGCCGGTGCCCGGCTTCGCCTCTGCGCTCGCGTACTACGACTCCCTCGCCTCCGAGCGGCTGCCGGCTGCACTGATCCAGGCGCAGCGGGACTTCTTCGGTGCCCACACGTACCGCCGGACCGATGCGGAGGGCGTGTTCCACACCCTCTGGTCCGGCGACCGCAGCGAGCTCCGGATGGACCCGGCGGCGCACTGAGCACCCCGTGTCCGACCCGGCCCCGCACGGCGTGGTGCGGGTCCCGGTCGGCGGACGACGGGGGCCGACCGACCACCCGCGGACGCCGTCGCCGGCCCTGACGCTCCGCCGTCTACCGACCGCAGGACCCTGGGCTGACGGCCTGCCCGTCGTGGGGGACCGGGCGGCGTCACCCGCCCAGGCGACGAGCGAGGGCGGGGACGACGATTCCTGCGGCGACGAGGTGGGTGGCCATCAGCAGCACCTTCGTCGCGGGTGCGGCGTCCACGACGAGATCCGGGACCAACGACAGGACGGTGAGCACCACGGTCGTGCGGACGAAGGTGCCGCGCGGATGCCGAGCGCGACGGGCCAGGACCGCCGCCAGCGCCAGGCCGACCAGCGAGCACAGGACGGTGAGCACCGCGAACCCGGGGACCGGGATCGGCGCCCCGCTCACGTCGAGGCTGATCCCGGCGGCGGAACCGGCGGCGGCGACCGCGCTGGTGGCGATGCCGGCGGCTGCCGTGGCGGCCACGCCGGCCCGCACGAGCGGGCCGGTGCTACGGCGGGTGGTCGGGGTGGTGGCGAGCGGAGCCGTGGTGAGCGTGGCGGTCATGGTGTCCTCCGGAGCCGGCGACCGGCGCGGTGCCGGTCTCTCACCAGGACGACGAACGCGCCGGGCCCGGATCGACACCTCGCAGCGAGATCCCGCTCATTGCGACGCGGAACCGCTGCGGCACGGGCCGACTCACGACCTCGGGCGCCCGCGCGTCCACCGCTCCGCGAGTCGGAGCAGGCCCGACGCCGCGACGTGCGCCCCCACGACGACGACCGGCCCAAGCAGCGCCGCCGACCGGGGGACCGGTGCGATCGGCACCCCGGCCCGGCGGAGCCGGGACCACGCCCAGACCGCGAACGGTGCGACGACCGTGGGCGCGGTGAGCACGCCAGGGGTGTAGCCCCGGGTGAGCACCGCCGAGGCGACGTGCGGGACGGCGTGCCACCCGAAGCCGGCCAGCGTGGCCTGGAACAGCGGGCTGGCCCCGCCGGTGCGCGCACCCCGGGCCGCCGCCACACCCACGAACGCCCCCACCAGGCCGATGGCCACGGCGGCGTGCGGACGGGAGACCGACCGCCCGTCCCAGATCCGCGCAGGCACCCCGGGCAGGGTCCGCTCCAGGCGCGGCCGAGCCCGGTCCGCCCAGCCGGCCATCGTCCACAGCTCCTCCGCGTCGTGCACGGCCCAGGCGGCGAGCAGACCCCAGCTCACGCTGCGCGGGAGGGGTGCGATCGAGTGGTCGGCGGGGTTCGGGGACACCCACCCATCCTCGGCCGCGGGTCGGGTCGGCGCCGCGGCGCACGACGGCGTCGGGGTGTGGCGCGTCGTCGAGCCCTGGCCGGGACCTCGTGCGGTCGCGCGACGCCGGTCAGCCCGTCGAGCGGGGTGGCACCGTGATCTTGTACTGGGCGATCTTCCGGTAGAGGGTGGCGCGGCCGATGCCGAGCTCCTCCGCCGCGCGGGTCACCGTGGTGCCCGGCTCGGTGAGGCACCGGACGATCTCGTCGCGCTCGAGCCGCTCGAGGCGGGTCAGCGTGCGACTGCCGCTGTCCAGCACCTCGGGCGCGAGGTGCTGCACGTCGACGACGTCGGCGCGGGACACCGCCTCGCGGACGACGCGGCGCAGCTGCCGGACGTTGCCCGGCCAGGAATAGCCGGTCAGCGCCCGGGCCGCCCGCGCGGTGACGGTCACCTCGCGGTGGCGCTCGTAGCGGGCGAACGCGTGCGCGAGCGGCAGGACGTCGTCGGTCCGGTGCCGCAGCGGAGGCGTCTCGACCACCGCGTCGACCAGTGCGGCCAGCGGTCCGGGGAGCGCGGGGTACCCCGGCGCGCTCAGGACGAACGGCTGCGGCCCGGCCGTGCGGCGGACCGCGCCGAGGATCTGCGCGAGCTCGTCGGCCGCCCAGGCCGGGAGGTCGGCCAGCCCGGACACGATGACGCAGGTGTCGGCGTCGCGCAGCTCCGGCGTCCACAGCTCCAGCCAGGCGGCGACGTCGCCGTGGTCGGGCGCCCGGGCGTGCAGCAGCCGCTGACGTCCGGACAGCCGGCGGCGGGCCGTGGCGGCGAGCGTGGCCTTACCCGCCCCCGCCTCACCGACGACGGCGGTCACCCGGCCGGCGGCGACGGCGGCGGCCGCCTCGTCGACGGCAGCACGCCAGCTCGCGGACACGCAGGGGTCGCCGTCCCCGGCCGCCAGGTGACCACCGACGACGTGGAAGACCTCGCCGCGCGGTGCGGGCCGCATGGTCCGGCCGCCGGAGCGGACCAGCATCAGCGCGCTCGTGGCGCTCGCCGCCGCCTGGGCCAGCCCGAGGAGCAGCTCGGACCCCGTGGCCGACCAGGTCGTCAGGTTGATGCTGCCGGCCAGCTCCCCGGTCACCGGCTCGATGACCGGGGCGGCGGCGCAGGTGTAACCGCGCAGGTCGGTGACGTAGTGGTCCTCCGCTCGGACCAGGGTCGGCGTCCGGTCGGCGAGGGAGAGCCCGAGTCCGTTGGTCCCGGCGTTGCGCTCGTTGTAGGAGAACCCGGGCGCGAGGTGCACCCGGTCCAGGGAGCGGCGGATGCCGGGGTCGTCGCCGAGCCGGGCGAGGACCAGTCCCTCGGAGTCGGCGACCATGAGGCTGACCGGCTCGTTGGCGATCGTCGCCTGCAGGTCGGAGAGGACCCGGTGCGCGCACTCGTAGAGCAGCGAGCCGGTGTCGACCGTGCCGGTGAAGACCGGGATGACCTCGTCCGGGGTGACGCCGTAGTCGTGGCTGCGCCGCCACGACGCCCGCAGCCGCGGCGTGGCCGCGCGGCCGGCGAGTGCGGGGTCGAGCAGGGGAGTGGGCGCCGCCGAGGTGTCGTGCACCTCCACGAGTCACCTCCGAGGACTCCGGACCGCTGTCGCGCGCGGGCCGGGGAGGGCGGTCGACCGACCCGTGTGCGCCGCGCCACACCGAATCTACGCGCGCGGCCTGCAACTGCGGCGGAGCCGGCGTCCCAAAGTGAGACACCCGCTGGGTACGCAGACCCCCGGAGGCTGCCTAGCGTCGGCCAGGACGGTGACAGCCCTCACACCGCGACCCACGGAGGCCGACATGTACCGCAAGGACGGCGAGAGCTACTACGTCGTGGACGCCCACATCGCCCTGTGGGACGGACGCCCGGAGAACCAGCGCAACATCCACGGCAAGCAGTTCATCGACTGCTTCTACGACTACCACCGCAACCTCAGCCCCGAGTCCGAGGTGTGGCCCTACGAGGAGTACCTCTACCAGGGCGGCGAGCGGCTGATGCGCGACGTCTTCGTCGACGGGATCGTCGACCACGCCATCTTCCAGCCGGCCCGGCTCGCGGAGTTCTACCACCGGGGCTTCGGCCAGACCGAGGAGGCGTTCGCGCTCGCCCAGGCCCACCCGGACAAGCTCACCTACAACCACTACTGGGACCCCCGCGACGGGGAGAACGGCCTGGAGGAGCTGCGCCGCAACGCCGAGCGCTTCGGCCTCAAGGGCGTCAAGCTCTACACCGCCGACTGGCACGGCGAGTCGCGCGGCTGGAAGCTCACCGACCCGATGGCCTACCGCTACCTCGAGGTCTGCCGCGAGCTCGGCATCAAGAACGTCCACGTCCACAAGGGCCCGACCATCCGCCCGCTGGACCGTGACGCCTTCGACGTCGCCGACGTCGACCACGTGGCGACCGACTTCACCGACCTGAACTTCATCGTGGAGCACTGCGGCCTGCCGCGGCTCGAGGACTTCTGCTGGATCGCCACGCAGGAGCCGAACGTGTACGCCGGCCTGGCCGTGGCGATCCCGTTCATCCACACCCGGCCGCGCTACTTCGCCCAGATCATGGGTGAGCTCACCTACTGGCTGGGTGAGGACCGCATCCTCTTCTCCAGCGACTACGCGCTGTGGACGCCGAAGTGGCTGGTCGAGCGGTTCGTGGACTTCCAGATCCCCGAGGACATGACCGAGTACGCCCCGCTGACCACCACGCTGAAGAAGAAGGTGCTCGGCCTCAACGCCGCGAAGCTCTACGACCTCCCCGTGCCGGCCGAGCTGCAGCTGCCCGACGCCGACGAGACCGCCACCGGCCCGCGCGAGCCCGCCGCCGCCGACCTGACGACGGTCTGAGGAGGACTCTCCGATGACCGCCGTGCTGCCCGACCTCGACAGCGAGGTCTCGGAGGCCCGCGTGACCGAGGCCAGAGTCATGGCCGCGCTGGGCACCGTCGTCGATCCCGAGCTGGACGAGCCGATCACCGACCTCGGCTTCGTCCGCTCGGTGGCGGTCCATGGTCCGCCCGGCCCACCCGCCGTCGAGGTCCACCTGCGGCTGCCGACGTCCTTCTGCGCGCCGAACTTCGCCTGGCTGATGGTCTCCGACGCCCACGACGCGGTGTCCGCCGTCCCGGGGGTGGAGTCCGTGGTGGTCGAGCTCGACGACCACCACGACTCCGACCTGATCAACCGCGGGATGGCGGCCGGGCTGGGCTACCGGGGCACCTTCGGGCACGAGGCGGAGGAGTCGCTCGACGGGCTGCGGGCGACCTTCCAGCGCAAGGCGCACACCGCGGCGATGGAGCGGGCGCTCACCGCCCTGGTCCGCACCGACCCGACGGTGGACGTCGCGGCGCTCACCCTCGGCGACCTGCCGGCGGGGGAGCACACCACCGACGCGCTGCTGCGCCGGCGGGCGACCCTGGGCCTGCCCGTCGACGACGGGGCGCCGGTCCTCGTGCACGACGACGGCACCCGCCCCGACCCCGCGCAGGCGGAGATGGTGCTGCGCCGGGCCCGCTCGGTGCGCATCTCCGTCGACGGCAACGCCCACTTCTGCCGGGGTCTGCTCACCACTCGCTACCCCGGGTCGGAGGCCGACCAGACCCCCCGTCCCGAGGACCGCCCCCAGCTCCCGCTCACCGTCTCGAAGGGAACCCACCCGTGAAGGCCGTCCGCGTGCACGAGTACCACGCCGACCCCACGATCGACGACATCCCCGAACCGACGATCCAGGGTCCCCTCGACGTCATCGTCAAGATCGGCGGCGCCGGGGTCTGCCGCACCGACCTGCACATCCTCGAGGGCCAGTGGGCCGACCTGCAGAACCCGGACCTGCCCTACGTGATCGGACACGAGAACGCCGGGTGGGTGCACGAGGTCGGGGAGGGTGTCACCAACGTCGCCGTCGGTGACACCGTGATCCTGCACCCCCAGCCCAGCTGCGGCCTGTGCATGGCCTGCCGCGCCGGCCGGGACATGCAGTGCGAGAACGCCTTCTTCCCCGGGCTGTCGAACAACGACGGCGGCATGGCCGAGTACCTGCGCACCACCGCCCGCGCCTGCGTGAAGCTGGACCCGTCCACCAACCCCGCCGACGTCGCCGCACTCGCCGACGCCGGCATCACTGCCTACCACGCCGTGCGCAAGGCCCTGCCGCTCCTGCACCCGGGCACGACGGCGGTCGTGCAGGGAGCCGGCGGTCTCGGCCACATCGGCGTCCAGTGCTTGGCCGCACTGTCGGGCACCCGGATCATCGTCGTCGACCGCAACCCCGATGCCCTGGTGCTCGCCCGGCAGATCGGCGCGGACGAGACCGTGGTCGCCGACGGCAACCAGGTGCAGGCGGTCAAGGACCTCACCGGCGGGGGCGCCGACGTCGTCTTCGACTTCGTCGCCGAGCAGGGCGCGGAGATGGACGGCTGGCACATGACCGGCCCGGCCGGCTCCTACTACGTCATCGGGTACGGCGGCGAGCTCCGGATCCCGACGCTGGACTTCGTCGCCGCCGAGAAGAACATCGTCGGCAACATCGTCGGCACCTACACCGACCT
>DASQNB010000021.1:0-4523 GCA_035645175.1 Geodermatophilus sp. | reverse complement strand
AGCCACGGGGACGCCGTCAGCGCCGCCCCGCCGGGGTTCACCGTCACCGCCACCTCCACCGGTGCGCCGGTCGCGGCCTTCGAGGACGTCGACCGCAAGCTCGCCGGCGTGCAGTTCCACCCCGAGGTGCGGCACACCGCGTACGGGCAGACGGTGCTCGAGCACTTCCTGTTCGAGATCGCCGGCCTCGAGCCCACCTGGACGATGGCCAACGTCGTCGAGGAGCAGGTCGAGCGCATCCGCGCGCAGGTCGGCGACCGGCGGGCGCTGTGCGCGCTGTCCGGCGGGGTCGACTCCGCGGTGGCCGCGGCGCTGGTGCAGCGTGCCGTCGGCGACCGGCTGACCTGTGTCTACGTCGACCACGGGCTGATGCGCGAGGGGGAGACCGAGCAGATCGAGCGTGACTTCGTCGCCGTCACCGGCGCGGACCTCCGGGTGGTCGACGCGCGGGAGCAGTTCCTCGGCGCGCTGGCCGGGATCAGCGACCCGGAGCAGAAGCGCAAGGTCATCGGCCGGGAGTTCATCCGCGTCTTCGAGCAGGCCGCACTCGACGTCGTCCACGACGCCCAGGCGCACGGCGAGACCGTCGACTTCCTCGTGCAGGGCACGCTCTACCCCGACGTCGTCGAGTCCGGCGGCGGCACCGGGACGGCGAACATCAAGAGCCACCACAACGTCGGCGGGCTGCCCGAGGACCTCACCTTCACCCTCGTCGAGCCGCTGCGCACCCTGTTCAAGGACGAGGTGCGCGAGGTCGGCCTGCAGCTGGGGCTGCCGGAGTCGCTGGTGTGGCGCCAGCCCTTCCCGGGCCCGGGGCTGGGCATCCGGATCATCGGCGAGGTCACCCAGGAGCGGCTCGACGTGCTGCGCCGGGCCGACGCGATCGCCCGCGCCGAGCTCAGCGCCGCCGGGCTGGACCGGGAGATCTGGCAGTGCCCGGTGGTGCTGCTGGCCGACGTCCGCTCGGTCGGCGTCCAGGGCGACGGGCGCACCTACGGCCACCCGGTGGTGCTGCGGCCGGTGTCCAGCGAGGACGCGATGACCGCGGACTGGACCCGGCTGCCCTACGACGTCCTGGCCCGCATCTCCACCCGGATCACCAACGAGGTGCCCGAGGTCAACCGCGTCGTGCTCGACGTGACCAGCAAGCCGCCGGGCACCATCGAGTGGGAGTGAGAGGACCCCGTCCTCCCCACCCTTCGCACGCTCAGGGCGGGGCCCGGGACTGGGCCGCCCCTCCTGGGTCCCCTCGCAGGCTCGGAGACGCCCTGGAGGGGGCCGGCGCCGTCATCCGGCCGCTGACCGAGTCCGACGTCGACGCGGTCGTCGCCTTCTCGCTCGACGCGTGGGCGCCGGTGTTCGCGAGCTTCGAGACGGTCATGGGCCCGCGGGTCTACCGGCTGGTGTACCCGGACTGGCGGACGGCGCAGGCCGCGGCGGTGGCCGAGCTGTGCCGGAGCGCTGGGGTCGACGTGTGGGTCGCGGACGTCGACGGCGGCCCGGTCGGCTTCGTCGCCGTCCGCTGGACCGAGGAGGACGCCACCCCGGTCGGCGAGGTCGAGATGATCGCCGTCGCCCCGTCCCACCAGCGGGTCGGCATCGCGAGCCGGCTGCTCGAGCGGGCGGTGGCCGAGGTCTCCGCCCGAGGCGTCTCGCTCGCCGTCATCGCCACCGGTGGGGACGACGGCCACGCCCCCGCCCGCGCCCTCTACGAGCGGCACGGCTTCACCGGCCTGCCGCTGGTGCGCTACTACCGCGCGCTGTGATGACCGTGTCCGACGGCGACCCGACCAGGGGACGACGCCGAGCGGATCCGTGAGCGGCCGGCCCGTGCCGGACTCCTCGCGCCGACCGGCCGTCCTCGTCGGCGTCCGGACGCCGACAGCGTGGCGGTGGCACTGGCCGCTGGCGGACGGGGGACACGGCTGTCCGACATCGTTCCGTCCGACCGGGTGTGACGGGCTGCCCGGACTCGGGTGCGCTGTCCGGCCACGCCGTCGCCCGGCTCGCCCTCCGCGTCGTCCACCGGTGCCGACACGGCGGAGGGCCCGGGGAGCCGATCGGCTCCCCGGGCCCTCCGGGTGTGCGTGTCAGCGCCTGCGGCGGGCCCGGCGCAGTTCGGCCACCAGGAGCGCCACGCCGCCACCGACCAGCAGCAGCCATCCCAGGCCGCCGCCGAACAGGAGGTTGACGGGCAGGACCGCGCCGACCATCACGGTGAGCGCCAGGACGGCGAACAGCAACCCCGGGAGGAGGGCGGTGAGGTCGACACCGCGGCGCTCGGGCCGGGGCGGGTCCTCGGTCTCCAAGGGGGTCACGATCTGCCAGTCCCTCAGCTGCTGTTCCTGCCAGGCGGTCGGGGTCGTCGGGAACTCGCTGTAGTCAGGCACGGTCCACCTCCACGTCGCCGATGCCGGCGTTGATCGTCAGTACGATGTCGGGCTCGCCGTCACCGGACCAGGCGGCGCCGGATCCGAGGGAGAGCCCCCCGTCGGAGGCGAGGTCGAGGACGTCGACCTCGCCCAGACCGCTGTGGACGTCGACCCGGACGTCGGCCGAGCGGGGGACCAGCACGTCGACGTCCCCGAGGCCTCCGTTCACCTGGGTGGTGACCGGCTGGTCCAGGTCGGACAGGTCGGAGAGGTCCAGCGTCGTGTCCCCGAGGCCCAGCGAGTAGACCGGCTGGACGTCGGTGGCGGTCCTCGGGTGGTAGGTGCGGTCGCCCACGTCGCCCTCGACGTCCTCCCACGGCTGGGCCGCGGACACGAGCAGGGCCAGGGAGAGGACCGTGCCCAGCGCGATCAGCCCGCCCTTGGCCCGCCGTCCACCGGTGAAGGCGGCGGCAACCAGACCGAGGCCGACGACCAGCAGCGCGGATCCGAAGAAGCCGACGGGGCCGACGTCCCAGCCGGTGAACCGGGTGAGTGCCGCCAGCAGGCCGACCACGATGAGCAAGCCGGCGAGGGTCAGCCCCGGCACCGGCGAGCGCGGCCCGGCCGGGCGGGACGCACGCGGCTCACCAGCGGTGTGCTCGGCCGGCATGAAGATCCACAGCAGCAGGTAGACCGGGACGCCGGGGCCGGCCAGGGCCAGGGCGACGAAGCCGATCCGCCACAGCAGCGGGTCGATGCCGCTGTACTCGGCGAGACCGCCGGAGACGCCGCCGAGGACCTTGTTGGTGCGGCTGCGCTGCAGCGGCGGGCGGTCCGGCGGACCGGCCGGCGGCTGGTACGCCGTCGCCGGCGGGTCCGGCGACGGGGGAGCGGGAGGGGGTGTGGGAGTCATGGCACCGAGCCTGGCGCCGCGGGACCGCGCGGTCCATCAGGGAGGCCCCCCATCCGACCCGGGTCCGCGACCCCGGGTGCTCCCCGGTGCCGCGGAGCGCCGTCCCGGTGCGACGATCAGCACCGTGACCGCGACCCTCCCCGAGCCCGTGCGGCCGCCGTTGGTGCGCCCGCGCTCGGGGCGTCTGGTGGCCGGCGTGGCCGCGGGGACGGCGCTGCACCTGGGTGCCGACACGCTGGTCGTCCGGGTGGTCTTCGTCGTCCTCGCCGCCACCGGCATCGGCGTCGTGCCCTACGTGCTGCTGTGGTTCTTCATGCCGGTCGCCGACGTCGACGCGGACCCGGTGACGCCCGAGGCGCCCAGCCGCCGGCAGGCGGTGGGCCTGGGCCTCCTGGGCCTGGGTGCCCTGGTCATCACCAGCAGCCTGGGAGCGTGGGGCGGCAGCAACCTGGTGGTGCCACTCCTGCTGGTCGCCGTCGGGCTGACCGTCATCTGGCGTCAGCTGGACACCGACCGCTCGCTGGCCCGCCCCGGCGTGCGCTGGCTGCTCGCCGGCGGGGTGCTGCTCGGCGCCGCCGGCGTGGTGCTGCTGCTGGTCACGACCGGCCAGCTGGACGACGCCCGCAACGGGTTTGCCTCGACCCTGCTCATCGTGGTCGGCGTGGCGCTGGCCACCGCGCCGCTGTGGCGCCGGCTGCTGGCCTCTCGCGAGGCCGAACGCACCGCCCGCGTCCGCTCGGAGGAGCGGGCCGCCGTCGCCGCCCACCTGCACGACTCGGTGCTGCAGACCCTCGCCCTCATCCAGCGGCACGCGGACGACGCCACGGCGGTGTCCCGGCTGGCCCGCAGCCAGGAGCGCGAGCTGCGCACCTGGCTGTACGAGCCGGCGGCGGCCGTCGGCGGCGGCACCTGGGCGTCGCTGGTGTCCGGGGTGGTCGCCGAGGTGGAGGCCGACCACGCGCTGACCGTCGAGTCGGTCGTCGTCGGCGACGCACCGCTGGACGACGCGCTCACCGCCCTCGGCGCGGCCACCCGCGAGGCGCTGGTCAACGCGGCCAAGCACTCGGGCGCGACCGGCGCCGACCTGTACACCGAGGTGTCACCGCAGCGGGTCGCCGTCTTCGTCCGCGACCGCGGCGCCGGGTTCGACCCGGCCGCGGTGCCGGGCGACCGGCGCGGGCTGCGCGACTCGGTCACCGGCCGGCTGACCCGGCTGGGCGGGACGGCGACGGTGCGCT
>DASQNB010000020.1:0-2197 GCA_035645175.1 Geodermatophilus sp. | reverse complement strand
GAGGGCGTGATCATCGCGGCGTACGCCATCCGCTCGCACCTGGCGGTCATCTACGTGCGCGGCGAGGCGGTGCACGCCCACCGCCGGCTGGTCAACGCCGTCCGCGAGGCCTACGAGGCCGGCTACCTCGGCAGCGACGTCCTGGGCTCCGGCTACGACCTCGAGCTGATCGTGCACGCCGGCGCCGGGGCCTACATCTGCGGCGAGGAGACCGCGCTGCTGGACTCCCTCGAGGGCTACCGCGGCCAGCCGCGCCTCAAGCCGCCGTTCCCCGCGGTCGCCGGCCTCTACGGCGCCCCGACGGTGATCAACAACGTGGAGACGCTGGCCAGCGTGCCGTTCGTCGTCCGCGGCGGGTCGGACTGGTTCAAGGAGTTCGGCCCGGAGAAGTCGCCCGGCCCGAAGATCTACTCGCTGTCGGGCCGCGTCGTCCGCCCCGGCCAGTACGAGGCGCCCATGGGGACGACGATGCGCGAACTGCTGGAGATGGCCGGCGGCGTGCGCCCCGGACACCAGCTGAAGTTCTGGACGCCGGGTGGCTCCTCGACGCCGTACTTCACCCCCGAGCACCTCGACGTGCCGCTGGACTTCGACTCGGTGGCGGCCGCGGGCTCCATGCTCGGCACCACCGCGCTCATGGTCTTCGACGAGACCGACTCGATCGTCGAGGCCACCCTGCGGTTCACCGAGTTCTACGCGCACGAGAGCTGCGGCAAGTGCACCCCGTGTCGCGAGGGCACCTACTGGCTGGTCCAGATCCTCGAGCGGCTGGTGCACCGCCGGGGGACGGCGGCCGACCTGGACCTGCTCACCGACACCTGCGACAACATCCTGGGCCGCTCCTTCTGCGCCCTCGGCGACGGTGCGACCAGCTGCATCGCCAGCTCACTGAAGTACTTCCGCGACGACTACGTCGCCCTGCTGCCCGCGGAGGAACAGGCCCGTCTGGGCCGCAGCCTCCGCCTCGAGCCCGTCGGAGTGGCCTCGTGACGACGCCCCAGCCCGCCCCGGCTGCCGCCCCCGCGGTACCCGGCCCGCAGACCCCACCGGACGCCGTCCACTGCACCATCGACGGCTTCGACGTCGCGGTGCCGAAGGGGACGCTGATCATCCGGGCCGCCGAGCAGATCGGCGTGCAGATCCCGCGGTTCTGCGACCACCCGCTGCTCGAGCCGGTCGGCGCCTGCCGCCAGTGCCTGGTCGAGGTGGAGGGCCAGCGCAAGCCGGTGGCCTCCTGCACCATGCCGGTCACCGACGGGATGGTGGTGAAGACCCAGCTGACCAGCCCGGTCGCGGACAAGGCGCAGCAGGGCACGATGGAGCTGCTGCTGATCAACCACCCGCTGGACTGCCCGGTCTGCGACAAGGGCGGGGAGTGCCCGCTGCAGAACCAGGCGATGAGCAACGGCCGCACCGAGAGCCGGTTCGTCGACGTCAAGCGCACCTACCCCAAGCCGCTGCCGATCAGCACCGAGGTGCTCCTCGACCGCGAGCGCTGCGTGCTCTGCGCCCGCTGCACCCGGTTCTCCCAGCAGGTCGCCGGTGACCCGTTCATCGAGCTGTTCGAGCGGGGCGCCCTGGAGCAGGTGGCGATCTACGAGGACGAGCCGTTCGAGTCCTACTTCTCCGGCAACACCACCCAGATCTGCCCGGTCGGCGCGCTGACCAGCGCCCAGTACCGGTTCCGCTCCCGGCCGTTCGACCTGCGCAGCGAGCCCAGCGTCTGCGAGCACTGCGCCTCGGGCTGCGCCCAGCGCACCGACTACCGCCGCGGCAAGGTGCTGCGCCGGCTGGCCGGGGAGGACCCGGCGGTCAACGAGGAGTGGAACTGCGACAAGGGGCGGTGGGCCTTCCGCTACGCCACCGCCAACGACCGGCTGACCACGCCGCTGGTCCGGCGGGACGGCGTGCTGGAGCCGGCGTCCTGGCCGGAGGCACTGGCCGCGGCCGCCGAGGGGCTGCGCGCCGCACGGGACGCCGGTGGGGTCGGGGTGCTGCCCGGCGGCCGGCTGACGGTCGAGGACGCCTACGCCTACGCCAAGTTCGCCCGCGTCGCGCTGGGCACCAACGACGTCGACGCCCGCGCCCGCGCGCACTCGGCCGAGGAGCTGGCCTTCCTCGCCGGGCACGTCGCCGGCACCGGTCCGCACGGCGGCACGGAGGGGGCATCGGTCACCTACGACGACCTCGCCGCCGC
>DASQNB010000019.1:0-7301 GCA_035645175.1 Geodermatophilus sp. | reverse complement strand
GGCCGGAGAGGGGTCTGAGACGTTGGCCGAGGTGTCGACCGCGACGACCTGGTAGCCGTACCGGCGGTCGTTGACCAGTCCGGTGTCCGTGTAGGCCGGGGTGGGGACGGTGGCGACCACGGTGCCGTCGCGCAGCACCAGGTAGCCGGCGAGGTCCGGCTCGGGATTCGCCGCCCAGGACAGGGTGACCTGCCCGTCGCCGCGGACGGCGGTCACCCCGGTGGGGGCGGCCGGCGCGGTGAGGTCGGTGGGCGTGGCCGTGACGGTCGCCGGGTCCGAGGCGTTGCCGCGGGCGTCCACCGCCACCAGCGCGTAGGTGTACGTCCGGTCGTTGACCAGCCCGCCGTCGGTGTACGCCGTCCCGGTCAGGACGGCGACCTCGACACCGTCCCGGGTCAGCCGGTAGCCGGCGAGGTCGGGCTCGCCGTTCGCCGTCCAGGACAGGCCGACCTCACCGTCGCCGCGGACGGCGGTGAGGCCGGCCGGCACCGCGGGCCCGGTCAGGTCGGTCGGCGTCGCGGACACCTCCGCCGAACGCGCCGAGGCGTTGCCGTGGGTGTCCACAGCCGCCAGCGCGTAGGTGTACGTGCGGTCGTTGACCAGGCCCGTGTCGGTGTACGCCGTCCCGGCCACGGTGGCCACCACGGCGCCGTCGCGGAGCACCCGGTAGGAGGCCAGGTCGGTCTCGCCGTTCGCCGACCAGGTCAGCTCGACCCGCCCGTCACCCCGGGTGGCTCCCACGCCCGCCGGTGCGGCCGGTGCGGTCAGGTCGGTCGGGGTCGCGGACACCGCGTCCGACGGCGCGGAGGCGTTGTCGTGGGTGTCGACGGCGACCAGCGCGTAGGCGTACGTGCGGTCGTTGACCAGGCCGGTGTCGGTGTGGGTCGTCGCGCCGACGACGGTGGCGACCTCCACGCCGTCGCGGAGGACCCGGTAGGAGGCCAGGTCGGGCTCGGTGTTCGCCGCCCAGGACAGGGTGACCTGCCCGTCCCCGCGGACGGCGGTCAGCCCGGTGGGTGCGGCCGGTGGGGTGAGGTCGGTGGGCGTGACGGCGACGGCGGCCGAGGGCGCGGACCGGTTCCCGTGGGTGTCCACCGCGACCAGCGTGTAGCGGTAGGTGCGGTCGTTGACCAGCCCGGTGTCGAGGTACGTGGTGCCGGTGACGGTGGCGACCTGCACGCCGTCGCGCAGTACCGCGTAGCCGGCCAGGTCGGCCTCGGTGTTCGCCGTCCACGACAGGCCGGCCCGCCCGTCGCCCCGGCCGCCGGTGACACCGGTGGGCGCCGCGGGCGGGGTCAGGTCGGTGGGGGTGGCGCTGGCCGCCGGCGCCGAGGACGCCGACCAGTTCCCGGACGTGTCGTGGGCCTGCACCGCATAGGCGTAGGTGCGGTCGTTGACCACCGTGGTGTCGGTCCAGCCGTTCGTCCCCCGGCCGGTGAGCAGCCCGGTGACCGGCACCCCGTCGCGCAGCACGCGGTAGCCGTCGACGTCGTAGTCGGCGGTGTTCGCCGTCCACGACAGGGTCACCTGCCCGTCGCCGCGGGCAGCGGTCACCCCGGTCGGGGCGGCCGGGGCGGCGGTGTCCCGCGGCGTGCCGTTGGCGGGGGCGCTGGGCTGGCCCACGTACGTGGTGGGGAGGAGGAAGACGGTCTCCGTCGTCACGGTCCGGACGGTGACCCTGTACTCCTGACCGTTGACCAGCCCGGTCAGGGTCGCGGACCTGGTCGAGGCGTTCGTGGTGGCCCGGGGCGACGTCTCGGTCCCCACGAAGACCTGGTACCCGCTCGTGGCGGTCTCGGGCGAGGCGGTCCAGGAGACGACCAGGGCCCGGTCGGCCGGGGTCGCCACGACGCTCGGTGGAGGTGCTGGGTCCTGGGTGCTCACCGTCTCCAGCCGCGGAGAGGGCACGGGCTGGCCGCACAGCACCACGGTCGCCACCGCGAGGACGACGGCCAGCAGGCGCAGCAGCCGGCCGCGGGGGCGCCCCGCCCGCCGAGCAGCGCCGACGTCCCGCATCTCCCGCGTCCCCCTCCCGGAGGCGCCCGCGAACCGACGGGTGCCGGATGCGTCCTCGGCAGGAACCCGGGGGTGCCTTGAGCCGAACCCGACGCCGGACCACCCGGAGGGGTGGGTCAGGGGACGGCGGCGTCCACGTCCCCCAACTCCGAGCGGTCGCGGCGCACCGGGCTGCGGCGGGTGGCCAGCACGCAGCCGAGCACGACGACCGGCAGGCCGACCGCGAGCCCGAGGGTGAACGGCTCGTCGAGCAGCAGCACGCCGAGCAGGACGGCGACCGCGGGGTTGAGGAAGGTGATGACCAGCGCCCGCTGCGGACCCACCTCGCGGATGAGCGCGAAGAACAGCGCCAGCGCCAGCGCGGTGCACACCACCCCGAGGACGAGCACGGCCAGCAGCGCGTCGGACGGCGCCCGCGCCGCCTCGTCCAGCCGGGGGACGGCGAACGGCGCGTACACCGCCGCCGTCACCGTGAGGGCCACCGCACTGGCGGCCACGCCGGGCACCTCGGGCAGGGACCGGGTGACGATCAGCGGCGCGGTGGCGTACCCGACGACCACCAGCGCGACCGCCAGCAGCGGCAGCGGCGCGAGCGCCTCGACGTCCAGGCCGAGCAGCACGGCGATGCCGGCCACGCCCAGGCCCATGCCGAGCAGCCGCACCCGGCCCAGCCGCTCCCCGTCACCGGTCAGCCGGCCGGCGAGCGCGGCCACGAACGGCACCCCGGCGACGAGCAGGCCGGTCAGCGAGCTGGACAGGGTCTGCTCGGCGTAGGCCAGCAGCAGCCAGGGGCCGGTCATCTCCAGCACGGTGAAGGCCAGCAGCGGCCGCCAGTGCCGCAGCGCCGGGCGCAGCTGGCCGCGCGCGACCGTCCACGGCAGCAGCAGCGCCGCACCCAGCACGCACCGGCCGAAGACGACGACGACCGGCGAGAGGTCCTCGACGGCCACCTTGATGAGCAGGTAGGGGACGCCCCAGACGAGCGACATCGCGAGGAACAGCGCCCAGCCCCGTCGGCTCACCGCCGCCCCCCGCCCCCGCTCACGCCGCCATCCTGCCTGGGCCGCCGCGGCGCCCGGCAGGTGGTTACCGCGAGGCGTCAACGGGCACCGCCCGACGGTGAGCAGCGCCCCGCCCGTGCCCGGCCGCCGGCTGGCGGCCTCGGGGCTGCTGTTCGGCGCCGGCCTCATGGGCTCGGTCGACGAGATCGTCTTCCACCAGCTGCTGGCCTGGCACATGTTCTACGACCGCGCGGCCGGGACGGTCGGGCTGGTCTCCGACGGCCTGCTGCACGCGGCGACGCTGTCGGCCGTCGTCGCCGGGCTGGCGCTGCTGGCCGACCTGCGCCGTCGCGGCGCCTTCGACGCCGTCCGGTGGTGGGCGATGGTGCTGCTGGGCGCCGGAGCCTTCCAGCTGTGGGACGGCGTGGTCGACCACAAGCTGCTGCGGGTGCACCAGGTCCGCTACGGCGTCGACCTCACCGGCTACGACCTGGCCTGGAACGCCTCCGCGATCGTGCTGCTGGCCGCCGGCGCGGCACTGCTGCTCCGGACCCGGCGCCGCCCGGTCCGGTGAGCGCGCCGGCAGCGCTGCTCGGCGCGCTCCTGGCCGCCGGCGCGCTGTACGTCGCGGCCGGCTGGCGCACGCCGTGGCCGCTGCGGCGGACCGCGTCCTGGCTGACCGGGGTGGCCGCGGCCGGTGCCGGCGTCGTCCTCTCGACCGCCCACGGCGACCTGCGCGTGCACATGGCCGGGCACCTGCTGCTGGGCATGGTGGCGCCGCTGCTGCTGGTCCTGGCCGCGCCGGTCACCCTCGCGCTGCGGGCGCTGCCGGTCGGGGCCGCCCGGCGGCTGGCCGGCCTGCTGCGGACCCCGCCGCTGCGCTGGGTGGCCGACCCGCTGGTCGCCGTCCCGGCCAACGCCGCCGGGCTGTGGCTGCTCTACGGCACCGGCCTGCACGCGGCGCTCGCGCACCGGCCGGTCGCCGCCGCGCTGGTGGCGCTGCACGTGCTGGTCAGCGGGTACCTCGCCACCGCCGCCGTGCTGGACGTCGACCCGGCGCCGCACCGGCGCGGGGTCGGGGTGCGCGCCGGTGCCCTCGCCGCCGGCGCGGCCGCCCACGACGTCCTCGCGAAGTGGCTCTACGCCGCCCCGCTGCCCGGCATCCGGTCCGCCGAGGAGGGCGCGCGGCTGATGTGGGACGGCGGAACCGTCGTCACGCTGCTGGTGGCCGGGGTGCTCTGGCGGCGGTGGTACGTCAGCCGCGCCGCCGTCCGCGCCGCGGGAGCACCCGCCGCGGCCACCGTCGGGCCAGCATGGGCGGGGTGGACGCCGCTGACCGCCTCGCCGCCCTCGTCGACGTCCTCGCCGGCGAGCCGGACGTGACGCCGCCCGACGCCACCGGGCCCCGCCGGTTCGGCTCGCGGGCGCTGAGGGTCGACGGCGCGGCCTTCGCGATGGTCGTGCGCGGGGCGCTGGTGCTGAAGCTGCCCGAGGACCGGGTGGCAACGCTGCTCGCCGACGGCAGCGGCAGCCCGTTCGGCAAGAACCCCGGGCAGTCGTACCGCGAGTGGGTCGCTCTCCCGCACGGCGAACCCGTCACCGATCTCCCACTGGCCCGCGAGGCGCTGGAGTTCGCCCGCTCCGCGCGGCGGTGACCACCGGGCCGACGGAACCGGTGAGGTAGGCCCGGCGCCGCTCGGGCGGGTACTTCTCGATCGCGTAGCGAAGCGTCGTCCGGGGCATCTGCTGGTGACGCGACGCCAGGAACCGCTCGGCGAGGGCGCGGTCGCGCTCGCCGACCTCCCGCAGCATCCAACCGACCGCCTTCTGCACCAGGTCGGCGGGATCGGCGAGGAGTCGGTCGGCCAGGCGCAGGGTCGGCTCGAACCGCCCGGCACGGACGGCGGCGAATGTCGCCATCACCGCGATCCGCCGGTGCCAGAGCGATGGCGACGCGGCCAGCTCGTCCAGCACGGCGTCGTCCCGGTCGAGCAGCCACGCTCCCAGCAGGTAGGGGGCGGAAGCGTCTACCAGGTCCCAGTTGTCCACGTGGTCCAGGACCTGCAGGTAGAGGTCGGTGACGGCTCGCCGCTCCTCCTCGGATCCCCGGACGAACCGCCGCACCAGCACCAGGAGGCCGGTCAACCGCTCCTCGTGCAGCGCGCTGCGCAGCAGCGACCCGGCGTCGAGGAGCGTCGTGGTGGCCGCGTGCCGACGAGCGATCCGTCGCTGCTCGGGGACGCGGACGCCCAGGAAGCGGTCGCCCTCGCCGTAACCACCCGGCCGCGCCTGGAAGTAGCGAGCCAGGCCCGCGGCGCGCTCTGGATCGGCGGCGGCCGCCAGCTCGGCGCGGATCGCCGCGGCGGTCACCGAGGCCCGGCCGGGGTGGGCGGCGGGATGGGACGACCGGTCAGCGCCACAGCTCCTCGAGCGATAGCGCGAAGCCCGGCAGCACGTCCCCGCCGTCGAGCACGTCCCCGCCGCGCAGCACCGCGACCCCGTCCTGCCGGTACACGGTCACCGTACGGTTCTCCGGGTCCACCACCCAGACGATCGACACACCCGCGTCCAGCCACGCCAGCGCCTTGCCGGTCACCTCGGCCGCGCGGTCGCTCGGGCTGACCACCTCGGCGACCAGGTCGGGTGCGAGGGCGGGGAAGCCGGGGACGCGCGCCTCGGCCACCCGGTCGGCGCGGACGAAGGCCACGTCCGGCGCATGCACGGTGTCCGGGTCGCGGCGCAGGAGGAACCCGGTCTCGGCGGTGTAGACGTCACCGAGGTCGCGGTTCTCGACGAAGGCCCCCACACGGATGAGCAGCCGCGCACCGGTACGGCCGTGCCAGCCCCCGGCAGGCGTCATCGTCAGCAGCACTCCCTCGACGAGCTCGTGCCGTCTGCCCGCGTCGGGCAGCTCGAACAGCTGCTCGGCGGTCATCAACGCACCTCGCTCGGCCGGCGCGGTGGACATGCCGACACCCTACGGTGGGCAGGCTCCCCGGGAGGTCGCTCAGCCGGTGTAGCGCGCCGCCTGGTCGGCGAACCGGCGCAGCGAGAGCCGCACGCCGAGCACCGCGGCCGGCTTCACCAGCGGCCAGGCCAGCTGCCCGAGCACGCCGAAGGGCAGCCACAGCTGCTCGGTCCACGTGACGGTGGAGCCCGCGAACCGCGGGGTGACCTCCAGGATGCCCGGCCCGCGGATGATCCGGCCGGTGTGCTGGACGACGGCACGCCGGGGCGGGTCCCACTCGGTGATCACCATCGTGTCGAGCACGCCGAGGTGCCGGCCGCGCCGCCAGGGGACGCCGGTGCGCGCGGCCAGCCGGCCACCGACCGCGTGCGGGTCCCCGCCGGTGACCTCCACGTCGGTCAGGAGCATCCACTCGCCCTGCCGGGTCCAGTCGGTGAGTGCCGCCCACACCTGCCGCGGCGGCGCCTCGACGTCCACGGTCTCGACCAGTTCACGCATCGGCGTGTGCTCCGTTCCCGCCAGCGCCCGCACCCGGCGGCGGAGCGTCGTCCGTACCGGTTGTACGCCCGGCCTCGTCCAGCCGCGCGCGAAGTGCCACGAGCTCCCCGTCGCGCTCCTCGATCGCCCGGGCCAGCTGTTCCAGCAGCCAGTCGACCTCGGACATCCGGTAGCCCCGGACGGTCACCGACATCCGCACCCCGCGGACGTCGTCCGCGGTGACCGGCCGGTCCACGGGCAGCTCGAGGGGCGAGCGGTCCGGGTCGGCCGGCGGCTGGGTCTCCCCGCGGCCGAGCAGCACCGAGCCGCCGAGGAAGACCAGCGCCCCGACCACCAGGACGGTGAGGACGAAGACGACCGCCTCGAGCACCCTGCGGACCTCAGGCGTCGCTGGGCGCGTCGTCCACCGGCATCGCCCGCATCCCGCCGCCGTTGTCGCCGGCCTGCTGCGCCTTCTCGGCCTCCTGGACGATCCGCACGACCTCGTCGACGTCGTCGGTGACCGTGAACAGGTCCAGGTCGGTGTCCTTGATGGTCGCCGCCGGCACCATCGTCGTCCGCAGCCAGTCGACCAGTCCCGACCAGTACTCCGACCCGAACAGCACCACCGGGAAGCGGGTCACCTTCCGGGTCTGCACCAGTGTGAGCGACTCGAACAGCTCGTCGAGGGTGCCGAAGCCGCCGGGGAGGATGACGAAGGCCTGCGCGTACTTCACGAACATCGTCTTGCGGACGAAGAAGTAGCGGAACGCGATGCCGACGTCGACCCACTCGTTGAGCTCCTGCTCGAACGGCAGCTCGATGCCCAGGCCGACCGA
>DASQNB010000018.1:0-1647 GCA_035645175.1 Geodermatophilus sp. | reverse complement strand
CGTCCCCGCCGACCTGGTGCGCACCGTGCGCGGCCGGCTCGACCACCGCGGCGCGGAGGTGCGGCCGCTCGACGAGGACGACGCCCGCGCCGCCGCCCGCTCCCTGCGCGCCGCCGGGGTGGCCACGATCGGCGTCTGCCTCCTGCACTCCTACGCGGACGACGCCCACGAGCGCCGGGTGCTCGAGGTGCTGCGCGAGGAGCACCCCGACGCGGTGGTGAGCATCAGCTCCCAGGTGCTGCGCGAGTACCGCGAGTACGAGCGGTCGGTGACCACGCTCGTCGACGCCGCGGTCAAGCCGCGGGTGGGCGCCTACGTCACCAACATCCGCGCCCGGCTGGACGGGATCGCGCCGGGCGTGCCGTTCTACGTGATGAAGAGCAACGGCGGGGTGCTGTCGGCCGAGGAGGTCGTGCACCAGCCGATCACCACGATGCTCTCCGGGCCGGCCGCGGGGGCCCTCGGCGCGGCCCTGGTCGCGGGCGCGGCGGGCTTCGACCGGGTGCTCACCTGCGACGGCGGCGGCACCTCCACCGACGTCACCGTCGTCGTCGACGGCGAGCCGGCGCTGACCACCGAGGGCTCGGTCGGCGCCTACCCGTCGAAGATCCCGATGATCGACGTCGTCACCGTCGGCGCGGGCGGCGGCTCGATCGCCTGGCTCTCACCGGAGGGCACGCTCAAGGTGGGGCCGCGCTCGGCCGGCGCCGACCCGGGCCCGATCTGCTACCCCTCGGGCGGCTCGGAGCCGACCGTCACCGACGCGCACGTGGTGCTGGGCCGGATCCCGCCGCACCTGCTCGGCGGGGAGATCCCGCTGTCGGTGGACGCCGCGCGCAAGGGGCTGGCGCAGCTGGGGGCGGACCTGGGCCTGGACCTCGAGCGCACCGCCACCGGCATCCTCGAGATCTCCGCGTGGAACCAGGCCAACGCGCTGCGCCAGGTGACCGTCGCCCGCGGCCTCGACGTCCGCGACTTCACCCTCACCACCTTCGGCGGCTCCGGGTCGCTGCTGGCCTGCCGGCTGATGGACGTCCTCGGCCTGCCGCGCACGCTCGTGCCCCCGGACCCGGGCAACCTCAGCGCGTTCGGCCTGCTCACCGTCGACGTCCGCAACGACCACGTGCAGACGGCGATCAGCCGGCACGCCGACCTCGACCTGGACCGGGTCCGTGCCGCCTACGCCGACCTGGCGGACCGGGCCCGCCGGTCGCTGGACGGCGAGGGCTTCGCCCGGGACCGGCAGCGGGTGCAGCGCAGCGCCGACCTGCGCTACGTGGGCCAGGCGTTCGAGGTGCGCGTGCCGGTGGCCGACGGCGAGCTGGACGCCGCGGCCGCGGAGGACGTGGCCCAGGCCTTCCACGCCGCACACCGCCGGCTCTACGGCTACGACTTCGCCGAGGACCCGCGCCAGGCCGTCGAGTGGGTCAACCTGCGGGTGAGCGGCATCGGGCCGATCCGCCGTCCCGACCTGGTGGAGCTGCCGCCGGCCGACGGGCGTGGGACGGACCAGGCCGTCACGGGCTCCCGGCCGGTCTTCTTCGACGACGGGTGGACCGACACACCCACGTACGACCGCCCGCGGCTGGCCCCCGGCGACGTGGTGCACGGCCCGGCGGTCGTCGAGGAGTTCGGCTCGACCGTGCC
>DASQNB010000017.1:0-6598 GCA_035645175.1 Geodermatophilus sp. | reverse complement strand
CCGCCGCTGGTGAACAGCAGCGTGGTGGCCAGCAGGTAGTGCAGACGGCCGACCGAGGAGCTGGTGGTCATGGACAGCGGGTCGTAGGCCGGCTGCAGCGAGAAGCCGCCGGTGAGGTCGATGAGGTCGCCGGCGTACTGGACCGCGGCGAACAGCACGTGCACGACGAAGCCCAGGGCCGCACCGATGACGACCTCGGTGACCGCGCCGACGACGAGGAAACCGGTGGTCGGCTCCGGCAGGTCCGCGGCGATGCGGGTCATCAGCGCGACCGACAGCGCCAGCGCCAGCGCCCCCTTCACCGGGGCCGGGATGCTCTTGGAGTTGAACGGCGGGGCGAGCAGGACGAAGCCGGTGGCGCGGGCGGTGCCGAGCAGCAGTGCCGCCAGGGTGCCCGCGGGGACCTCGAGGTCCACGGCCGCTACGTCCGGTCGAGCAGCCGGGGCAGCGAGTCGAACAGGTTCTGGGTGAAGCTGACCAGCTCGGCGAGCACCCAGTTGCCCGTGACCAGCAGCGCGATCGCGACCGCGATCATCTTCGGCACGAAGGACAGCGTCGGTTCCTGGATCTGCGTCGCCGCCTGGAACAGCGAGATGAGGAAACCGACCAGCAGCGCGGTCAGGAGCACGGGGGCGGCGACCTTGGCCGCGACCAGCATCGTCTGGACGGCGATCTCGGTGACGTCGGCGTCGCTCACGACGCCTCCTCGCCGGCGCTCGCCGTCGCCGTCCGCGGCGCTGCCGTGCTCATCGACGAGCTCGCGAGCCCGATCATCCGTAGCTCCCCACCAGCGCCGTCGTGATCAGCGCCCAGCCGTCGACCACCACGAACAGCAGCAGCTTGAACGGCAGGGAGACGATCACCGGCGGCACCATCATCATGCCCATCGACATGAGCGCGGCGCTGACGAGCATGTCCAGCACCAGGAACGGGATGAAGACGACCAGCCCGATGATGAAGGCGCTCTTGAGCTCGGAGAGCACGAACGCCGGCACCAGGGTCGTCATGCTGACCGCCGCGGCGTCGGCCGGGGCCTCCTCGCCGGACAGCCCGATCATCAGCGAGAGCTCGTCCTCGCGGGTGTTGTCCAGCAGGAACTCCCGCAGCGGCACGACACCGACGTCGTAGGACTGCGACACCGTCATCACGCCGTTGAGATAGGGCTGGACGGCGACCTCGTTGATCTCGGAGAACACCGGGCCCATCACGAACAGCGTCAGGAACAGCGCGATGCCGGTGAGCACCGTGTTCGGCGGCGACATCTGCATGCCCAGCGCGTTCCGGGTCAGCGACAGCACCACGATGATCTTGGTGAACGAGGTGGCCAGCAGCAGCACCGCCGGGGCGACGGAGAGCACGGTGACCGCGAGGATCAGCGTGATCGAGGTGCTCGGGCTGCCGCCGCCGATGGAGATGTCCACACCGCCATCGGCAGGGCCGCCGCCGACGCCGGGGACCACGGGCGCGGTCGGGGCCGTGGGTGCGGTCGGGGCCTCGGGGGCGGCGGACGCCGGGCCGGCCAGCAGCGCGAGCGCGACGCCGAGCAGCGCCGCGAGCAGCAGGACCAGCCCCACGCGCCGGGCGACCGGGACGCCCCGGACGGGAGCGGGGGAGGAGGTCATCAGCGGCGGACCGTCCGCTCCCGCAGCTGGGAGACGAACGTCGTCCAGCCGTTGCGGTCGAACACCGAGCCGGCGAGCACGCCGGGCGCCCCGGCCGCCGCCGGCTGCGCGACGGTCAGCCGCCGCTCGGCGATGGCCTCCTCGACGACGTCGCCGTCCACCTCGGCGAGCAGGGTGACCTGTTCCTCGGTGGAGCCCACCACCAGCACGCGGTCGGCGATGCGGACGACGCTGACGCTGCTGGCCCGGCCCATGCGCTGCCGGGCGACCACCTCGATCAGGCCGTTGCCCTGGCCGATGCCGCGCTTCCTCGCCACCCGCGCGGCGAACCAGAGCACGCCGCCGATGAAGGCCAGCGAGAGCACCAGCCGCACGACCATCCACGTCATGCCTGGGCCCCGATCTCCGAGGCGGCGTCGGTGACGATCTCGCTGATCCGCAGGCCGAAGTCCTCGTCGACGACGACGACCTCGCCCCGGGCGATCAGCGTGCCGTTGACCAGCAGGTCGGCCGGGGCGCTGGCGGCGCGGTCGAGCTCGACCACCTCACCGGGGTGCAGCGAGAGCAGCTCGCCGACGGTCATCCGGGTGCGGCCGATCTCGACGGTGACCTCCATGGCCACGTGCCGCAGCAGGTCCAGGCTGCCGCGCTGGGTGCGCGCCTGGGGGAGGGTCACCTGCAGCGCGAAGACGGCCTCGACGGTCGCCCCGCCGGCCAGCAGCGGGACGGCGACGAACATGCCCTTGTCCCGCAGGCCGTCCATCGCGGCGTCGGGGTCCTCGGTGCGCTCGGCGTCGACCCGCACCCGGCCCAGCGTGGCCGCGGCGGCCTCGAGGGCCGGGCGCAGCGCGGCGGCGACGTCCATCGGCCCGACGGGGGAGTTGGCGAGGGCGTCGACGACCTCGGCGGAGACGACCAGGACGACGTCACCGCTCACCTCGCCGGAGAGCCGCGCGGCGACCGCGGCGGCCGCCGTGGCCGGGGCGAGGACGGCGTCGGGGTCGCTGACCGGCGCCCCGGGGACGAGTTCGGCCGTCGCCGGCACCAGCGCGGCCGCGGCGCGGGCGGCGGAGGCCACGACGGCGATCACGGTCTCGGAGGCCTGCGAGTGCTCCACGGAGGCGGTCATGCGGTGTCCTTCTGGGCTGGGTGCTGGCTGGTGGCCGGGGTGGGGACGATGGCGGCGGCGAGCCGGCGGCGATGGTTGCTGGCGATCGCGTAGGCGAAGGTCACCTCGTTGGTGGTGACCTCGAGCGGGGCGTCCTGCGGGTGGCGCAGCAGCAGCACGTCCCCGACGGCGAGGGAGAGCAGGTCCTCGGAGGACACCTCGAGCGGGGTGAACCGCACGCCGACGTCGACCGGCACCTGGGTGAGCCGCTCGTTGAGTGCCTCGAACGCACGACGCCGCTTGGCCTGGGCCGACTCCGACAGCTGCGGGGAGGCGGCGTTGTTCAGCGGCACCTGGAAGGAGGAGAAGGGCAGCACCAGCGTGGCCTCGCCGCTGCGACCGCCGATCCCGATGGTGAAGGAGGCCACCATCACGGTGTCCGAGCCGGCCGCGGCCTGCGCCAGCTGCGGGTTGTACTCGACCTCGCTGAGCTCGGGCTGCAGCTCCACGATGTGCGCGAAGGAGGCGGTGAACTCCTGCAGCAGGCGGCCGATCAGGTGGTTGGTGATCGACCGCTCCATCACCGTCATCGGCCGGTCCGGCTGGTCGGCCGAGCCGGAGCCACCCAGCATGTGGTCGACGGCGGCCATCGCGACGTCCAGCGGGTAGGCGAGCAACCCCTTGCCGGCCAGCGGCTCGATGGTGAAGGTGACGATGAAGCACGGGTCGGGCAGCGTGGCGACGTAGTCGTCGTAGGAGTGCTGCTCGATCCCCAGCAGCTCCAGCCGCGCGCCGGCCCGCAGCATCGTCGTCAGGACGGTCGTGGACTGCCGGGCGAACGCCTCCTGGGCGATCTGCAGCACCCGCACGTGCTCGCGGGAGAGCTTCGTGGGGCGGCGGAAGTCGTAGGTGCGGGGTTCGCCGCGGCGGCTGCGCCCGGTGGGGGCGGGTCCGTTGTCGGGGCGGGTCACGTCCGGTACATCGGCCGGGAACGCCGCCGCCCTGACCGGCGGCGCGGGGCGCTGCCGGTCAGGGCGGACGGGTGTGGCGGGTGGTGCGGAGGAGACGCGCGGGGGCGGTCTCCCCGGGGCTCACTGGGTGACGTACTCGGTGAGGTAGACGTGCATGACCATCGGGACGCCGTCCTCGGTGTAGGCCTCGACGATCTTCTGCTCGAGGGACTCCTTGAGGGCGTCCCGGGCGCCCACCACGTCGGCCGGCTGGGCCTGCGAGTAGGTCGCGATCACCAGGTCGAGGGCCTCGGCGCCGTCGACGGCGGCGCCACCGTGCCCGCCGCCGGCGGCGTCCGCGGTGATCTCCAGGGTGATGCCGATCTTGAGGTAGCCGCCGCCGGCGAGGTTGACCGCGATCGGCTCGAGGGCGACGTACCCGCCGTGCTCGGGCTCCGCGGCCGCCTCGGCCTCGCCGCTGCCGGCGAAGAGGAAGAAGTACGCCGCGCCGGCGGCCGCGAGCAGTGCCACGACGCCGATCAGCAGCAGCTTCTTCTTCCCGCCGCCCGTCGCCTCGTCGTCCTCGGGGGTCTCGTCCTTCTTCGTCTTCTTGTCAGCCATCGGTGCCTTCCTCGGGTCTGCCGGCGTCCAGGCCGGGGAGCAGTTCGTTGGCCTCGGCGGAGGCGGTGGACAGGACCACGACGTCGACGCGGCGGTTGACGCCGATCGAGGTCGGGTCCGACGGCGGGACCAGCGGCCGGGTGTCGGAGTAGCCGTTGGCGACCATCCGGTTGCCGGGGACCCCCCCGCCGGCCAGGTACCGGACGACGGTCGTCGCCCGGTAGGCCGACAGCTCCCAGTTCGACGGCCACACCCCGCCGGGGGTGACCGGCAGGTGGTTGGCGTGGCCTTCGACGGCGAAGGAGTTGGGCAGCCCGCGCAGCGCGGGGGCGATCGCGTCGAGGATCTGCCGGCCCTCGGGGCGCAGCACGGCCTGCTCGGCGTCGAACAGCACCTGGTCGGCCACGATGTGCACGACCAGCCCGCGCTCGTCGATCTCGTAGCGGGCCGCACCGGCGTACCCGGCGGCGGTCAGGGCCGCCTCGATCTGCTCCCGCACCTCGGTGAGGTCCTGGTACTGGGCCTGCGCCTCGGCCGCGACCTGCTGGGCCTCGGCGAGCGCGGCGGCCGCGGCGGCGGCGTCGACCTCCGCCTGCGCGACGGTCTCGTCCGGCGCGATGGCCGAGGCGATGTCGATCGCCCCTGGCAGCCCGTCGAGCACGGAACCCTCCGGCGTCGGCCCGGGGGTCGCCTGGATCGGGCCGCCGAAGGCGTCGGAGAGGCCGCTGGCCAGGGCGGCGAACTTGGCCTTGTCCACCTGGCTCATGGCGTACAGCACCACGAACAGCACGAGGAGCAGCGTCATCATGTCCGCGTAGGACACCAGCCACCGCTCGTGGTTCTCGTGCTCCTCCTCTTCGTGCTTCTTGCCGCGGCGGCGGCCGCCGTGGCCGCCGGAGCTCACCGTGCCCCCCTGGGTGGACCAGCCAGCTCGCTGATGCACTCATGGCGTGAGTTCGCGCGCTCGCTCACGCCGCCTCCTTGGCGAGGTCACCGGGCGGGATGAGGGAGTTGAGCTTGAGCCGGACGGCGCGCGGGCTGGTGCCGGCCTGGATCTCGGCGATGCCCTCGACCAGCAGTTCCATCTGCGCGGCCTGCAGCTCGCTGACCCGCAGGATCTTGGCGCCCATCGGCAGGAACCAGAAGTTCGCGGCCATGACGCCCCACAGGGTGGCGACGAACGCCGCGGCGATCATCGGGCCCAGCGCCTCCGGGTTGCTGAGGTTCCCCATCACGTTCATGAGGCCGACGATGCAGCCGACGATGCCGATGGTGGGGGCGTAGCCGCCCATGGCGGTCATGAACTTGGCGGCGACCTTGTCCTCGGCCTTCTTGGCCGAGATCTCGCTCTCCAGGACGACGCGCAGCTCCTCGGGGTCGGTGCCGTCGATGCCCATCTGCAGGCCGCGGCGCAGGAAGGGGTCCTCGATGGCCTTGACCTGCGCCTCGAGGGCGAGCAGGCCCTCCTTGCGGGCCTTCTCGGCGAGGCTCACCAGGGTCTGGATCTGCTCGGTGGCCGGCGGCACCTTGGCCGGCATCACGGCCATCTTGAACCAGGTGGGGAGCTTCTTGAGGTCGTCCATCGTCTGGTGGGCCATCGCCGCGCCGAAGGTGGCGACGATGACCAGGATGATCGCGGGGAGGAAGAGCAGCGACATCGGGTCGGCACCCTCCATGATCATGAAGATCAGGAGGGCGACCATCGAGACCACGAAGCCGATCAGGGTGGCCGGATCCATGGGTCAGCGCTCCTCGCGGGCCGGGAAGGGGACGACGGCGGCGCTCGTGTCGGCCTCTTGCGCACGGGACGGCGAGCGGTAGGTGCCGCGGTCCATCTCGTAGGCGGTGGCGAGGATGCTCGCGCGGTACTCGCGGATCTCCACGAGCACCTCCTCCACGCTCTCCGAGACGATGTAGCGGGTGCCGTCGACGAGGAAGACGACGGTGTCGGGGTGGCCCTCCACCCGTTCGACGAGGTCGGGGTTGAGCGCGAACCGCTCTCCGTTCAGGCGCGTCACACGGATCACGGGGGGTCCTCTTGCTCGCTCGGGGAGGGGTGGCGGCGCCCGCTCGGGGGGCCGCCGGTCTGCAGGTGTCATCGGCGTGGCGAGGGCGCGCCTTGAGCCGAACGGGCCGCCTCACCCCCCGGGGTGAGGCGGTGTGACCTGCGCGGACACCGGGCGCGCGGACGACAGCGGCCCGGCCCCTCACCGTGGAGGGACCGGGCCGCGCGGCCTCACTGCAGGGCCCGCCACGAGCATGGCGACGTGCTGGAACGGCCTCCCTGCAGCAGAAGG
>DASQNB010000016.1:0-2087 GCA_035645175.1 Geodermatophilus sp. | reverse complement strand
CGTGGCGGGGTCATCCTGGCCACGGCCGACCTCGCGAAGAAGTTCAACTCGTCGGTGTTCCCCGGCCAGCAGGGTGGGCCCCTGGAACACGTGATCGCCGCCAAGGCGGTGGCCTTCAAGCTGGCCGCGGAGCCGGCCTTCCGCGAGCGCCAGGAGCGGACCCTCGCCGGCGCCCGGATCCTGGCAGACCGGTTGCTGGCCGCCGACTCCCGCGAGGCGGGCATCGACGTGGTCAGTGGCGGCACCGACGTCCACCTCGTCCTGGTGGACCTGCGCGAGTCGGAGCTCGACGGCCGGCAGGCCGAGGACCGGCTGCACGCGATCGGCATCACCGTCAACCGCAACGCGGTGCCCTTCGACCCCCGCCCGCCGATGGTCAGCTCCGGGGTCCGCATCGGCACTCCGGCCCTGGCGGCGCGCGGGTTCGACCTCGAGGACTTCGCCGAGGTCGCCGACGTCATCGCCGCCGCGCTGCGGCCCTCGGTGGGCGAGGACCAGCTTGCCGAGCTGCGCGGCCGGGTCACCCGGCTGGCCGACCGCCACCCGCTCTACCCCGACCTGACGGAGGTCCCCCGATGAGGCTCGGTTCCTCCCACGCCACCCGCACCCCACGCACCCCCGGCGCGGACCTGCCGGAGCACCCCGACTCCCTGTGGCGGGATGCGGAGCCGAAGCGCTCCTACGACGTGGTGATCGTCGGCGGCGGCGGGCACGGCCTGGCCACCGCGCACTACCTCGCCAAGAACCACGGCATCACGAACGTCGCGGTGCTGGAGAAGGGCTGGCTGGCCGGCGGCAACATGGCCCGCAACACCACGATCATCCGGTCCAACTACCTGTGGGACGAGAGCTCGGGGATCTACGAGCACGCGCTGAAGCTGTGGGAGGGGCTCGAGGAGGACCTCGGCTACCCGATCCTGTTCAGCCAGCGCGGCGTGCTCAACCTCGCCCACACCCTGCAGGACGTCCGCGACAGCGTGCGCCGGGTCGAGGCCAACAAGCTCAACGGCGTCGACGCGGAGTGGGTGGAGCCGGACGAGGTCCGCAAGATCTGCCCGGTCGTCAACACGTCGGCCGACATCCGCTACCCGGTCCTGGGGGCGACGTACCAGCCGCGCGCCGGCATCGCCAAGCACGACTACGTGGCCTGGGGCTTCGCCCGCCGGGCCGACGAGGCCGGCATCGACCTCATCCAGGACTGCGAGGTCACCGGGTTCACCACCGACGGCAACCGGGTCACCGGGGTGCAGACCACCCGCGGCACCATCGGCGCGGGCACCGTGGCCCTCTGCGCGGCCGGCCACACCTCCGTGCTCACCGACATGCTCGGCATCCGCGTGCCGATCCAGAGCCACCCGCTGCAGGCACTGGTCTCCGAGCTGCTCGAGCCGGTGCACCCCACGGTGGTCATGTCCAACGCCGTCCACGTGTACGTCTCCCAGGCGCACAAGGGCGAGCTGGTCATGGGCGCCGGCGTCGACTCCTACAACGGCTACGGCCAGCGCGGCGCCTTCCACATCATCGAGCGCCAGATGGCCGCCGCCGTCGAGCTCTTCCCGGTGTTCGCGCGGGCGCACCTGCTGCGCACCTGGGGCGGCATCGTCGACACCAGCCCCGACGCCTCGCCGATCGTGGGCCGGACCCCCTACGACAACGTCTACCTCAACTGCGGCTGGGGCACCGGCGGGTTCAAGGCCACGCCCGGCATCGGCTCGGCCCTGGCGCACACCATCGCCCACGACGAGCCCCACCCGCTCGTGGCGCCGTTCGCCCTCGACCGCTTCGTCGCCGGTGCGCTCGTCGACGAGCACGGCGCGGCCGCCGTGGCCCACTGACCCAGGGAGTCTCCCGTGCAACTCATCGCATGCCCGTGGTGCGGCCCCCGCGAGGAGGTCGAGTTCCACTACGGCGGCCAGGCCCACGTCCCCTACCCGGACAGCCCCGCAGAGCTCTCGGACGAGGAGTGGGCGCACTACGTCTTCTTCCGCGACAACACCAAGGGCCGCTTCGCCGAGCGCTGGAACCACAACGCCGGCTGCCGCCGCTGGTTCAACGCGATCCGCGACACCACCACCTACCGCTTCGAG
>DASQNB010000015.1:0-2880 GCA_035645175.1 Geodermatophilus sp. | reverse complement strand
GCTGGTCGACACCGGGCACCTCACGCTGCTGGTCGAGGTCGACGGCGGCATCAACGCCGACACCATCGAGCAGGCCGCCGCAGCGGGCGCGGACGTCTTCGTGGCGGGCTCGGCCGTCTACGGCGCCGACGACCCCGCCCGGGCGATCGCCGGCCTGCGCGCCCGGGCCGGCACCGCGGCGCGGCAGGGGTGACCATCACCGCGGCCGAGATCTCCGCCATGGCCCGGGCGCGCGAGCTGGGCTGGGACGTCCTGGGCTCCACCAGCCCGAACCCGGCGGTGGGCGCGGTGGTCCTGGCTGCCGACGGGACGCCGGTGGGGGAGGGCGCGACCGCGCCGCCCGGCGGGCCGCACGCCGAGGTCCGGGCGCTGGCGCAGGCCGGTGAGCGGGCGCGCGGGGGGACCGCCGTCGTCACCCTCGAGCCGTGCGCGCACACCGGCCGCACCGGGCCCTGCGCGGACGCACTGCTGGCCGCCGGCATCGCCCGCGTGGTGGTCGCCGTGCCCGAGCCGACCGAGCTGGCCGGGGGAGGGGCGCAGCGGCTGCGCGCGGCCGGCGTCGACGTCGAGCTGGGCGTGGAGCAGCAGGCCGCCGAGGAGGGCGCGCTGGGCGCGTGGCTGACCGGCGTGCGCGAGGGACGCCCGTTCGTCGTGTGGAAGGTGGCCGGCACCCTCGACGGGCGGGTCGCCGCCGCCGACGGCAGCAGCCGCTGGGTCACCGGCCCGGAGGCGCGCGCCGCCGTCCACCGGCTGCGGGCCACCTGCGACGCCGTCGTCGTCGGCTCGGGGACCGCGCTGGCCGACGACCCCCAGCTGACCGTCCGCGACGCCGACGGGCGGAACGCCGCCCGGCAGCCGCTGCGCGTCGTCCTCGACCGCCGCGGCCGGCTGCCCGCCGGCGCCCGCGTGCGGGACGGCGCCGCCCCCACGCTGGTCAGCGCCGCCGCCACTCCCCGTGCGCTGCTCGCCGAGCTCTTCGCCCGCGACGTGCGCAGGGCGCTGCTCGAGGGCGGCCCGACGCTGGCCGCGGCCTTCCTGCGCGACGGGCTGGTCGACGAGGTGGTCGTGCACCTGGCGCCGAAGCTGCTCGGCGCCGGCGCGCCGCTGGTGGGCGACCTGGGAATCACCGGGATCGGCCAGGCGCTGACCCTCTCGGTCACCGGCCTCACCCACCTGGGCGGGGACGTGGAGATCCGGCTGCGACCCACCCGGCACACTGGTGACTGGCGCGCCGCGGACCACCACGGCGCGACCGGAGGGAGTTGATCGTGTTCACCGGCATCGTCGAGGAGGTCGGCACCCTGCTCGCCCGCGAAGGGCTCGGGGAGGCGGGCGGGGAGGTGACAGCGGCCCGGCTGCGGATCGCGGCGCGCAAGGCGCTGGAGGGCGTGGCCCTGGGCGACTCGATCGCCGTCAACGGCGTGTGCCTGACCGTCACGGAGGCCGACGGCGAGGTCTGGACCGCCGACGTGATGGCCGAGACCCTCCTCCGCAGCAGCCTGGGCGCCCTGGGTGCCGGCGACCCGGTCAACCTGGAGCGCGCGGTCACCCCGCACACCCGGCTGGGCGGGCACCTGGTGCAGGGCCACGTCGACGGCGTGGGCACCGTGCTGACCCGCACCCCCGGTGAGCACTGGGAGGTCGTGCGGGTCGCGCTGCCGCCGGAGCTGGCGCGCTACGTCGTCGAGAAGGGCTCGGTCACCGTGGACGGCGTCTCGCTCACGGTCAGCGCGGTCAGCGCGGTCGACGACCGCGAGCCGTGGTTCGAGGTCAGCCTCATCCCCACCACCCTGCGCGAGACCACGCTGGGTGCCGTCCCTCCCGGGAACCCGGTCAACCTGGAGGTCGACGTGATCGCCAAGTACGTGGAACGGCTGCTGGGGGCACGCTCGTGAGCGAGCCGGCGAGCTCACGCAGGAACAGAGCACCCGTGGGCACGGAGCCGGCGGGCGCCAGCGAGGAGGTCTCGTGACCGCCACCGTCCGCCTCGACACCGTCGAGGACGCCATCGCGGCCGTCAAGAGCGGGCGGCCGGTCGTCGTGATGGACGACGAGGACCGCGAGAACGAGGGCGACCTGATCTTCGCCTCCGAGCTGGCCACCCCCGAGCTCGTCGCGTTCATGGTCCGCTACACCTCGGGCTACATCTGCGTGGCCGTCACCGAGGCCGACGCCGACCGGCTGGACCTGCCGCCGATGTTCCGGGTCAACCAGGACCGCCGGGGCACCGCCTACACCGTCACCGTCGACGCCCGCGAGGGCGTGAGCACCGGCATCTCGGCGTCCGACCGCGCGCACACCATCCGGCTGCTCGCCTCGCCGGAGACCGACTCCACCGACCTGGCCCGGCCCGGGCACATCGTGCCGCTGCGCGCCCGGGACGGCGGCGTGCTGCGCCGCCCCGGCCACACCGAGGCCGCCGTCGACCTCGCGGTGCTCGCCGGGCTGCGCCCCTCGGGCACGCTGTGCGAGGTGGTCAGCGAGAAGGACCCGGTCGGCATGGCCCGCGGCGACGAGCTGCGGGTGTTCGCCGACGAGCACGACCTGTGCCTGATCGCCATCGCCGACCTGATCGCCTACCGCAAGCGCTTCGACAAGCTGGTCGAGCGGGTGGCGGAGGCGACCGTGCCGCTGGCCCCGGGCACCTTCACCGCCGTCGGCTACCGCAGCTCCTACGACGAGCGCGAGCACGTCGCCTTCGTCTACGGCGACGTCTCCGACGGCGAGGACGTGCTGGTCCGGGTGCACTCCGAGTGCCTCACCGGCGACGTGTTCGGCTCGCTGCGCTGCGACTGCGGCCCGCAGCTGCAGGCGGCGCTGGCCGCGGTGGCGCAGGAGGGCCGCGGCATCGTGCTCTACATCCGCGGCCACGAGGGCCGG
>DASQNB010000014.1:0-3316 GCA_035645175.1 Geodermatophilus sp. | reverse complement strand
TCGAACAACGTGTACGTCAAGGGCCCGCACTTCCTGGTGCTCGGCCCGGAGCACGCGGCCACGCTGGCCCGCGACGGGTGGACGGCCGAGGCGGTGCGCGACGCGCTGTGGGAGCGGGCCCGCATCCCGGTGGAGAAGGTGTCGGAGGCCAACCGGCGGCAGTTCGAGGACTGGGGCGTGCTGCCCGACGGCGACGCCTACACCGTCAGCACCGGCCCGGAGATGCTGCACGTGCTGGTGGCCGGGGGAGCGGGGAAGCACTCGGTGTGGATCCCGTCGTTCGGGGCGACCGCGGCGGTGTCGCGCCCGGTCCCCACCCGCCCGTGACCCGTGCCTGACCTGCCGCTGTTCGGCTCGGACGCCGACCCGGCCGCGGTGCGCGACGAGCTGCTCGCCGCCGGGCACGGCGACGGGCTGCCGGTGGTCCCGCCGACCGCGGCCCGGCTGGAGGCGATGGTGGACGGCGTCGGCGACCCGGACGCCGTCCTCGGGCAGGTGCCGCCGCTGTTCGGGGAGCTGACCGTGCGGGCGGTGGCCTGGTACGCGGTGCTCGCCGGGTGTCGGCCGGCCGCGCTGCCGGTGGTGGCGGCCGCGGTGCGGGCGGCGCTGGAGCCGGGGTTCAACCTGCTCGGCATCGCGACGACGACCGGGGCGCCCGCGGTCGGCGTGCTGGTGCACGGGCCGGTCGTCCGCCGGCTGGGGATGACCTCGGGTGCAGGCGGTCTGGGCACCGGCAACGCGGTCAACGCCGCGGTCGGGCGGGCGGTCTCCCTGGCGCTGGCGGGCATCGGGGGTGCGCGGGCCGGGCTGACCGACATGGCGGCGATCGGCTCGCCGGCGAAGTACACCTGCTGCACGGCCGAGGCGCCCCGGCCGCTGCCCTCGCTGGCCCAGCGGCGCGGGCTCGGGGTGGACGTCGACGCGGTGACGGTGCTCGGGGTGGGCAGCCTGGTCGAGGTGCTGCCGGGCGAGGGGTACCGCGAGCCGCCATCGGTGCTGGGACCGGCCGCGGCGGCGATGGCCGGGGCGGCGATGGCGGGCGGGGACCCGGCCCGTGCCGGGCGCGGCGAGCAGTTCCTGCTGCTGCCGCCGGAGCTCGCCGCGCTGCTGGGGGAGCAGGGCTGGGGCGCCGACCGGATGGCCGGCTTCCTGTTCGAGCAGGGGACCGCGCTGCTGCAGGCGTCGGCGGCGTCCCTCGCCTTCCGGGCAGGGGTGCCGGCCTACGCGGCGGGCGACCTGCGGGTGGCGGCCTCGGCGGACGACGTCTGCGTCGTGGTCACCGGCGGGCCGGGGGCGAAGATGGCGCTGCTGCCCACGTGGAGCGGCGGGTCCCGCTCGGTGACCGCTGGCGTCCGTCCGCTGTGAGCCTCAGGCCCCGAGTCGACGGGCGATCCGCTCCCGGCCGGGGCCGGACAGCTCGGCGGCGATGCCGCGCCGTCCGGCGACGGTCATCAGGAGTGCCTCGGCCGTGCCCCGCACCTCGGGCCCGCGGCCGAACGTCCAGTCGAGGTCGGTGGCCACCAGCCGGACGTCGCGGACGCGGACGACCCCGAGCAGGGTCGGGGCGAACAGGGCGGTGCGGAGCGCCGGGCGCACCCGCTCCGCAGGAACGGCACGCGGCAGGCCGAGTGGCCGCCGGATGTCCTGGTGGTGGATCAGCCCGTCGGTGAGGGCGATGGTCCCGCCCAGCCCGGCGGTCAGACCCGTGGGCGTCAGGTGCCGGCGCAGGAGGTCGGTGAGCTCGGCGGGCGAGCGGTCGGCGTACTCCCGCAGGCCCACGGCGTTGACGCGGCCGAAGCGGAACGAGCCACGGGCGAAGCGTGCCGCCAGCTGCCGCGGGCCGAGCTCCTCGTAGCTGAGCACGTGCGCCACCACGTCGTGCACCGACCAGCCCGCACACAGGGACGGCGCCCGCCACTGCTCGGGGGTGAGCGTGCCCAGGAGGTCCAGCAGGTCCTCCCGCTCGGCCCGTGCCAGCGCCATTCCGTCCACGTGCACCCCCGCCGCTCCCGAGACACCGGCCGCGACCGTAGATGACGAACCCGTGTCATCACCCGTCGTCGGCGCATGCGCGCACCCGTCCCGTGGGCAGCCGGTGCGCAGGCAGTCTCGAGCACAGGAGGACACGGGATGCGCAGGACGCGACGGTGGCTGACCGGGACGGTGCTGGCGGTGACCCTGGGGGTGACCGGCTGCTCCGACAGCGCGGCCGGTGACCCGCCCGGCGACGCGGTGCCCAGCGAGGAGGCCGACTCCTCGGGCGACCCGGACCCGGTGGACGGCGGCGAGGAGGACCCGGACGGCATCGACCCGGGAACGGGCGGTCTCGACGACGATGACGACACCGACGGCGGCTCCACGGCTGACCCCGGGGACGACGACACCGACGGCGACAACGGCTGACCCCAGGCGGTGGACGTCCCCTCGGGAGGCTCGTGCTCTGCCCACCGTGGTGGGCAGAGCACGAGCCTGCGCGGATCTCGGGTCAGGCGGTGCCCTCCGCGGCGATGAGGTCGGCGACCGCCTCCGGCCGCGTCGAGCAGTCGTCGTCCGAGGCCGGCTGGTCCGACGCCAGCCCGGTCACCCCGGCCTCCTCGACCGGGGCGAAGCCGCGCGACTCGATGTGCCGCGGCACCCGGTTCTGCGCGTTGATGACGTGCGAGCGGGACAGCCAGCCCTTGCCGTCGGCGACGTCGAAGTCCAGCCCGCCGCCGGGGGCCCGCTGCACGTGGCCGGGGGAGGGCAGCAGCCCGACCAGCTGCACGGCCTGCTCCACCGGCAGGTCCTGCGGCGGGGTGTCGAAGTAGTACCAGCTGGCCGTGCAGACGCCGTAGAGGGCCGGCCCGAACTGGGCGTGGTTGACGTAGAGCTCGAGCATCCGCCGGTCGTCCACCACCAGCGCCAGCTCCGCGGCCAGCCCGGCCTCGAGCGCCTTGCGCCAGGCGCTCATCTCCTGGTTGAGGAAGAGGTTCTTGGCGACCTGCTGCGGGATGGTCGAGCCCGAGGGGTCCTCCTCGCCGGAGAGGTGCGCCTGGGCGCGGGCGGCCATCTCGTCCCAGGTGAAGGCGCCCGAGCGGTAGGGCAGCTCGGCGTCCTCGTGCGCGATGACCGCGGCGAGGAAGTTGCGCGACACGTGCTCGACCGGCACCGACTGCTGGATGGCGCCGTCGGGGTTGGCAGCCATGAACGCCGTCGTCGGCGGGTCGACCCAGCGCAGCGCGACCATCACCAGCGCCTGCAGGACGAACCCCACGGCGAGCACCTTGGCGACCCGCCGGACCAGCGTCCGGCGGGAGCGGGGACGCTCCGGGTGGTC
>DASQNB010000013.1:0-3071 GCA_035645175.1 Geodermatophilus sp. | reverse complement strand
GCGGGAACGGGCGCCGCGCCGCGGGGCGGCGGAGGTCGCCCCCGCACCGCAGACCGGCCCGATCCCCGTCGTCCGGGGCGACGACCCGCCGATGCTCGAGGACGACGCCCTCGGTCCCCGCGAGGGCGCGCTGGCCTGGTTGCGCTTCGGCGGCGAGCTGGTGCTCGCGCTGGCCGCCGGCGTCGGCATCTACTTCCTGTTCACCGTGCTCTGGCAGCAGCTGCCCTACCTGGCCGTGCTCCTGGCCCCGGTCGCCGTGGCCGGGCTGGTCGGCGGCGTCGGCGCGTGGCGGCAGCGGCAGGACCGGGAGCCGGTCGGCGTGCGGCTGGTGGCGGTCCTGGTCTTCGCCGGGACCCTGCTCACCATCGCACCCGCCGCCGGCCTGCTCGCGACCGGCTGAGCGGCCTCCTGCAGGGTCCCGCCGCGAGCCTGCGAGCGACGGGGGGGCAGGGGGTCCTCCATCAGCTTCACCTCGTCGGCGGCCTCGGCCGGCTCCGCGGCGGCGAACTGCTCGACGATCGCGGCGCCGAACGCGTCGAGGTCGTCGGGGTTGCGGCTGGTCACCAGGTTGCCGTCGACGACGACCTCCTCGTCCAGCCACGTCGCACCGGCGATGCGCAGGTCGGTCTGCAGCGAGGGCCAGGAGGTCGTCTACCGCCCGCGGAGGACGTCGGCCTCGGCGAGCACCCACGGGGCGTGGCAGATCGCCGCCACCGGCTTGCCCGCGTCGAAGAAGGCCTTCACGAAGGCGACCGCGTCGGCGTCGGCGCGGACGAAGTCGCCGTTGATGACGCCACCGGGCAGCACCAGCGCGCCGGCCTCCTCGAGCGCCTGCCACGGCCGGTCGAGCTCGACCTGCTCCACGCCGTCGGTCGCGAGGACGGCCACCTTCATCCCTTTCAGTTCCCCTGCCGTGCGGCGGCCACCCCGCCCCCGAGGAGGACACACGCCGCGAGCACTAGGTTCGGCCCGTGCGCGCGCAGACCACACCGCCGGTGCGCCGCCTGCTCGACGCCCTCTCGGGGGCCGGCCCGCGGGTCGACGACGCCGTCCGCACCGCCGCCGACGTCACCGCGGCGGGCTGCCTGGTCGCCCTCGAGCACACGCCCGCCCCGGACGGGACCGACGCCGCCGACGAGCTGTGCGAGCTGGTCGCCCGGGTGACCGGCGCCGGGCTCGCGGGCGCCTGCGAGCTCACCGTCCCCGTCGACCGGCTGGGCGCCGCGGCCGCCGGGGTGGTCCGCGCCGCCGCCGGCGCCGGGCTGGACGTGGCACTGGACGGCGACCCGGCGGCAGTGGACGCCCTCGCCGCGGCGGGCGGATCGGTGACCGTGGTGGTCCGTGCGACCGACCCCGGGGCGGAGGAGCGCTGCCGCGCGCTGGCCGCCGGCCGGGTGCGGCTGACCGGCGGGCGCCTGTTCGGCCGGCGGGGCGCAGCCGCCGACCTGGCCTTCGTCCGCTGCCTCAACGTGCTGATGAGCGCCCCCGGGCACCCGGGCGTCGGCAGCACCGACCCGCGGCTGGTCGCCATCGCCGGCGAGCGCGCCGCCTGGAACGAACGAGCCCCCGACAGCTGGGAGTACGTCATGCCGTGGCAGGTCCGCAGGGAGCAGCAGCGCCGGCTGGTCGCCGGTGGGTACCGGGTACGGGTGGTCCTGCGCTCGGGTCGCGTCGTCCCCCCACCCACCCCGGCCACCGCCCCGCGACGTCCGGCGGGCCGGTCGTGAGCGCCGAGGAGGCCGGCCGCTCCGGGCTGGCGATCATCGGCGGCGGGAAGATCGGTGAGGCGCTGCTCTCCGGCCTGGTCCGTCGCGGCGGGGCCGAGGGCATCGTCGTCTGCGAGCGCCACCCCGAGCGCGCGGCGGAGCTGACCGGCCGCTACGGCGTCCCGGTGGTGACGCTGGCCGAGGCCGCCGCCCGCGCGCGGGTGCTGCTGCTCGCGGTCAAGCCGCAGGACATCGGCACGCTGCTGGGCCTGCTCGCGGGCTCGGTGGACACCGGGCACCTGGTGGTGTCGGTGGCGGCCGGCGTCCCGACGTCGACCATCGAGGCGGCACTGCCCGACGGTGTCCCCGTCGTCCGGGTCATGCCGAACACCCCGGCGCTGGTCGACGAGGGGATGAGCGTGCTGTCGGCCGGTGCGCACGCCGACGAGCGGCACCTCGACGAGGCGGAGGCGCTGCTGGCCGCCGTCGGGCGGGTGCGGCGGGTGCCGGAGGCCCAGCAGGACGCCGTCACGGCGCTGTCGGGCAGCGGCCCGGCCTACTTCTTCTACCTCGTCGAGGCGATGGTCGACGCCGGCATCCTGCTGGGCCTGCCGCGCGACCTGGCCGCGGACCTCATCGTGCAGACCGCGCTGGGCTCGGCGGTCATGCTGCGCGACTCCGGCGAGCACCCGGTCCAGCTGCGGGAGGCGGTGACCAGCCCCGGCGGGACGACGATCGCCGCGATCCGGGAGCTGGAGCGGCACAGCGTGCGCGCGGCGCTGATCGCCGCCATCGAGGCCGCGCACGCACGCTCGGTGGAGCTGGGGCGGGCCGCGGGGGACCGGTGACCGTACCCCGCCGAGCCGTCGACGTGTCGACACTGCGTAGCCGGATCGGGACGTGTCGTCGACGACGCGCCCGAGGACATGTCGACAAGGGCCTTTAGGTACAGATCTGCCCAGGACGGACCGTTCCCCCTGTTCGTTTCTTCCATCGCTTCCGTCACGCATGTCCCCCTACTCTCTGTATCAGCACGTGCGTGCCCCGTAGTCGGTGGGGAAGCCGACGCCCGACACGTGCCAGGCCGGAGATGAAGAGATGACCATGCCCCAGCGCACGATCCCCGCCGCTGCCTACGCCCGTCCGGGTGTCCCCGGCCCGCGCCCCGTCGGCCGGCCGATGCAGGCCGCCACCATGGCCCGCCCGATCCCCCCGCAGCACCCGGCCGCCATGCCCGTCGGCCGCCCGCCGGTCCCGGCCCCCCGCGCCGCCGTCACCTTCCTGACGGTCGCCGAGGTCGCCAGCATGATGCGCGTCTCGAAGATGACCGTGTACCGCCTCGTGCACGCCGGCGAGCTCGCCGCC
>DASQNB010000012.1:0-4951 GCA_035645175.1 Geodermatophilus sp. | reverse complement strand
GTCCGGCCGCTGCTGGGCCTCGCCGCCTCGATGGAGGAGCAGCGCAACCACGTCATGCCCCCGCCGAAGACGGTGCAGGGCGACGAGCTGGACCTCGAGCCGCTGCCGCCCAAGGAGCGCGAGCCGGTCACCATGAAGCAGGTCGAGGCGCTGGAGGCCGACGCCCGGTTCGCGCACGTGCTGCACAGCGGGACCGCGCACACCGGCGAGGGCTCGGGTGGGTCGGGCGGCGGCACTGCCGAGCCTCTCGCCGCCGAGGAGGAGGACTTCCTCGGCATCCCCGGCCTGCTCACCCCCGAGCAGACCGCGTCGCTGCTGGCCCGGCGGGACGACGAGCTGCGGGTGCGCATCGCCCAGCGCGCGTTCCACGACGACGACACCGGCGAGCTGCCGATCGTCGAGGACCACCCCGACGAGGACGACGCCGGCCGCTCCTGGCGCGACGCCGCCGAGCTCCGGCGGGAGATCAACCGGCTGGTCAGCCGGGTGTCGGCGAAGACGTCGACGCCGCACGCGGTGGTGCACACCGAGCTGCGCAGGTCCGTGCCCGGGCCGCCGTCGGCCTCGGCGTCGGTCGACGTCCTCCGCGCCCGACGCGAGCGCCTCCGCACCATGCTCTGACGCTGCGGTCCTACCGGACCGCACCGCGGCCACGTGCCGTCCCCGGCCGCCGCTGAGCCCTGGCCCCGTCCAGGGCCCCGCCCTGAGCTCGCGAAGGGTGGGGAGGACGGGGTCCTCCAACTACCGGGGGACGGCGGGCGGGGCGAGCATGACCGCGCCGGGTGGCACGTCCCGGACGACGGTGGCGTTGGCGCCGATCCGGGCGTCGTCCCCCACCGTCACCGGCCCGACGACGACGGCGCCGGCCCCGATGCTCACCCGGTCGCCGATCACCGGCTGGCCACGCCCGGTGTGCCCCACGGTGACCTGCTGGTTGACCCGGCAGTCGCGGCCGACGGTGCGGGCGGTCAGCGTGGTCGCGAAGCCGTGCTCGATGAACAGTCCCGGGCCGATCACCGCGCAGTTCAGGTGCAGCGTGGACAGCGGTCGGTAGAGCGCGCGCAGCAGCACCCGCACCGCCCAGGGCAGCGGGGTGAGCCGGTAGTGCACCAGCGACCGGAACTCCGGGTGGGAGGCGACCAGCCAGCCGAAGCGCGCACACTCCGGCAGCCGGTCCAGCTGCGGCCGGTCCAGGCACTCCGCCCACCGCTCGGCGTCCCGGCGGGTGTAGGGCCCGGCGGCCGTCGCCCGGACCACCCGCCACAGCGGCCAGGCCCACGCCGTCACCAGCCAGGTCGCCGGGGAGCGCAGCGACTCGACGGCGGGCACGCCGCCACCCTGCCGCAGCGCGCCGGCCGGGGACAGCTCCCCGACCGGGCAGGCCGGACGGGTCAGCCCGGCGCGGGGGTGAGCAGCCCGCGGGCCGCGGCGAGGGCCACGGCCTCGGTGCGCCCGCCCGCGCCGAGCTTGGCCAGGATCCGGCTGACGTGCACGCTCGCCGTCTTCTCGCTCATGTAGAGCTCCGCGCCGATCTGCCGGTTGGTGCGGCCCAGGGCCAGCAGCCGCAGCACCTCGGCCTCCCGGGGGGTGAGGACCGCGGTGGGCACCCGTCCCACGCCCGGCAGGTCCAGCCGACCGCGCCGCGCCAGGGCCGTGACCGCCGACCGCAGCGGCGTGGCGCCGAGCCGGGCGGCGACCTCGGCGGCCGCCTGCAGCTCCTGCGCCGCGGCCGCCCGGTCGTCGACGGCGAGCAGCGCCTCGGCCAGCCGCCACCGCGACCGGGCCTGCTCGTAGCGGTGCCCGTAGCCGAACGCGTCGACGGCAGCCCGCCACAGCCCCGGCTCCGCCCGGCCGGCCAGCCGGGCCGCCTCGGCCTCGACCCGGGCCTGCCAGGCGGTCGCCTCCACCCCGAACGGCCCGACCTCGCGCAGGTGGTCCTCGACCGCCGAGCGCGCCTCGGCGACCAGCTCCTGCCCCGCGTCGACCCAGCGCCGCGCCCCCACGTCGTCCCCGACCAGCCGGGCGGCCGCGGCGGCGTCACCGACCGGGGCCAGCGCGGTGGCGACCAGCCGCAGCACGGCCAGCCGGTCGACGTCCCACAACGCCCGCAGCTGGTGCGCCGCCGTCCGGGCCCGCTCCACGGCCGTCCCGGCGTCCCCCGCCCAGGCGGCGAGGTCGACCTCCGCCCCGGCCGTCGCGAGCAGCAGCAGGACGTGCGCCTCCAGCCGGTCGGTCAGACCGCGGGCCCAGACCACCCGCTCGGGGGCGGTGGGGTCCCCCCGGCCGACCTGCACCAGCAGCCCGGCGGCGCGCACGTGCGCGGCCATCTCCGGCACCCGCGCCAGCCGGTCGGCCAGCTCCAGGCTGCCGTCCCAGTCCCCCGCGACGTAGCGGGCGGCCACGCCCAGGTGGCGCAGCTCGGCGCCGTAGAACGACCACTCGACGCCGAGCTCGGCTGCCCGGGCCAGCGCGGTGTCGACCCGGCGCAGCGTCGCGGGCACGTCCCCGGCCTCGTACGGGACGACGGCGAGGTTGAACAGCACCCGCAGCTCGACGTCGGTGTCGCCCGACCGCCGGGCCCGGACCAGGGCCTCCTCGAGCCGGCCGGTCAGGTCGCTCCCGCCGCGCATCCGGGCCAGGGAGACCGCGGTGTCGGCCCACGCGCTGTCCAGGCCGAGCGCGTCCGCGGCGGCCAGCGCCTCGTCGGCCGCCGCCTCGGCCTCGTGCCGGCGGCCGAGCGACCAGCTGGTCCGCGCGTGCATCGCCGCCGCCCAGGTGCGCACCGGGGACGGCGGATCGGCCGGCACCAGCGCCATGGCCAGGCTGCTCTCCCGGTGGGCCGCCGCCTGGTCCTCGACCCGGCTCAGCGCCTGGGCCAGCCGGTAGTGCACCCGCGCCCGCTGCACCGGGTCGCCGTCCGGGCCGAGCAGGGTCAGGGCGGAGCGGATCAGCGCCACCGCCCGCTGCGGCTCCCCGGCGGTGCGGGCGGCGGCCGCGCTGTCGAGCAGCAGGTCCGGCTGGTCCCGCCCCGCCCGGTCGGCCGCGTCGGGCACGGCCGGCCACAGCGCCAGCGCCGCCTCCAGGTGCTGCAGCTGCTCGGCGGGCGCGCCGGCGCGACACGCCTCGGCCGCCGCCTCCAGCGAGGCGGAGAACGCCCCGGCCAGGTCGTTGCTGCCCCGGGCGTGGTGGGCCAGCTCGGCGGCGGTGCCGGCGCCCGGCGTCGCGGCGAGGTACGCCGCCGTCGTCGCGTGCAGCCGCACCCGCTCGCCGGGCAGCAGGTCGGCGAGGACGGCCTCCCGCAGGAGCGCGTGCCGGAAGCGGTACCGGCCGTCGTCGGAGACGACCAGCAGGTGGTGGTGCACCGCCTCGGCCAGGGCGGCCTCCAGGTCGGCCGGGGGCAGGCCGCTGACCGCGGCGACCAGGTCGTGGCGCACCCGCCGGCCGGCGACCGCCGCCACCCGCAGCACCTGCTGGGCCGCCTCGCCGAGCTGCTCCACCCGTGCCAGCAGCACGTCGGTCAGCCCCATGGGCAGCGTCTCGCCGGCCAGTCCGGCCGCGAGCAGCTCCTCGGCGTAGAACGCGTTGCCCTCCGCGCGGGCGACGACGTCCTCGACCGTCCGGTCGGGCACGTCGGCGGCCAGGTCGCGCACGAGCTGACCGACGGCGGCGTCGGGCAGGGGCGCCAGCTCCAGCCGCTCGACCACGGGCAGCCGCACCAGCTCGGCGAGCAGCGGACGCAGCGGATGGCGGCGGTGCAGGTCGTCGGAGCGGTAGGAGGCGACCAGCACGACCGGCTCCTCGGCCAGCCGGGCGAGCAGGTAGCGCAGCAGCTCGCGGCTGGAGCGGTCGGCCCAGTGCACGTCCTCGAGCACGACCAGCAGCGGGGTCCGCGCGGCCAGCTCGGCGAGCAGCGCCGCCACCGACTCGAACAGCTGCAGCCGCCCGCCGTCCACGACGGGACGGCGGGCCAGCGGACGGCCCTGGTCCGCCGCGTCGCCCGCCGGCAGGTCGACGACGGCCGAGGCGTCCCGGCCGGACAGCAGCGCCGGCAGGCCGGGCTGCCCCGACCCGGCGGCGACCGGGCGCAGCAGGTCCACGAACGGGAGGTAGGGCAGCCCGACGTCGCCGAGGTCGACGCAGTGCCCGGTGAGGACGCGCAGGCCCCGCTCCGCGGCGCGGGCGGCCAGCTCGTCGAGCAGCCGGGTCTTGCCGACGCCGGCGTCACCGGCGAGGAGCACCGCGGAGGCGCGCCCCTCGAGGGCGCGGTCGACCGCGGCGAGCAGGCGGGCGAGCTCCGCGTCCCGGCCCACCAGCGGTCGGGCGTCGTCCCACTGCGGCACGGTGCCGATCGTGGCAGAAGGACCCTCCTGCCCCCCCGCCACTCGCAGTGGAAGGACCCCGTCCTCCCACCCCTCGCGAGCTCGGGGCGGTGCCCTGGACGGGGCCGGGGTCCCGCGCCGAGCGTGCAAGGCGTGGGGGGAGGGGTGGTCCTTTCTCAGCTCGCGCGCCGGGTCCAGCGGGACGTCCACCCTTGCCGGCGGGTGCGGGTGCCGCGGCCGAGCTGCTGCAGCACCTCGCGGCGGTAGGCCAGTTCGGCCTCGAGTCCGGGGTTGGGGTAGGTCACGACCGTCTCCTGTCGTCGGTGTCCGTGACGACGACGGTCGTGCTGAGGCGTGGCCCCCGGCATCGGGCGGTCGGGCAGTCCTGCGCCCTGTCCCGTCGGCTGAGGCCCCTCAGCCGGCGCTCAGCGCAGCTCGGTGCCCTTCGTCTCCCGCAGGGTGAGGATGACGGCGAACGCGACGGCCGCGGCGATCGCCACGTACCAGAAGAACCACAGTGGCCGGTCGTTGTTCGACAGCCACGTGATGACCAGCGGGGCCGTACCGCCGAACGTGGCGACGGTGAGGTTGTACCAGGCACCGATGCCGATGGCCCGGAGCTCCGTCGGGAA
>DASQNB010000011.1:0-7331 GCA_035645175.1 Geodermatophilus sp. | reverse complement strand
GCGTGGCCGGGCCGGCGGGCGGGTGAGGACGGTGCCGCCAGGGGACTCGCCGGCCGGGGCGTACCCGGCGGCGCGCAGCACGGTGAGCACCTCGTCGGCACCCAGCCCGCTGACCAGCACCCCGGGCGCCAGCCGGCGCAGCTCGGCGGCGGCCGTGCGCCGGTCGTTGAGCACCTGGGAGAGCAGCCCGTGGTCGTCGGAGCGCACGTAGCTCTCGATCGCGCCGACCCGCAGCCGGCCGTGCTGGCGGGCGACGTCGTCCACCAGGTAGTCCAGGGCCTGCGGCACCGGGGTCCGCGAGGCGCGGGCGAAGAAGTCGTGCAGGTCGGTGGCCGACCAGCCGGAGTCCAGGGCGCGGCGCACGCTGGACTCCGACACCCGGAAGACCGTCGCCCCGCCCGAGGACTCGACGTCGGCGACGACGGCCAGGGTGTCGGCGAGCTCGGCGACCAGCGGGCCGGGGGCCACCAGCGACAGGTCCGGCTGGGCCAGCACGTGGTCGACCGGGTCGGGGAGCAGGCCGCGCATGCCGTCGGCGGCGCCGTCCTCACCGGTGGCCAGCAGCCCGCGCCCGCCGGTGGAGAGCAGCCCGCCGACCACGACGCCCAGCCGCGCGGCCTCGGTGAGCAGGTCGGGCACGGGGGCCAGCCGGTCGGCCCGCCGCGGGGTGCGCCAGCGCAGCAGCGCGACGAGGTCGTCGGGGGCCACACCGCGGCCGGGCGGGTACTCGGCGAGCGCGGTGAGGGCCGAGCGGCGGATCGCCGGCGCGGTGTGCCGCACCAGGTCGGGGGACAGGGCGTTGGCCGCCTTGCCCGCGACGTCGCGCTGCCCGGCGAGGGAGGGCAGCCGGACGGCGGCCAGCCAGCCGGCGGCCAGGGTCGCCCAGCGGTCGGGCAGCTCCTGCTCGCGCCACAGGTCGAAGGACCGCGTGGGCAGCCACTCGTCGCGGTGCGGGCCGCCGACGTCGAGCAGGCCGGCGGCGTACGCCAGCTCCAGCAACCAGCCGGCCTCGGGCTCGGGGACGTGCAGCGCGCGGGCCAGCCGCTTCTGGTCACGGACGCCGACGCCCCCGCTGCGCAGCAGCCCGGCCGGCTCCTCCTCGAGCAGGGCCAGCAGCTCACCGACCCGCCCGATCACCTCCATCGCCGCACCCGCGGCCTGCCGGTCGGCCACCGCCGGGTCGCGCTCGACGGCGGCCGGCTCCGGGCGCAGCCGCGGCGGACCGTAGGGGCGGCTCCCGCGCAGCAGCAGGCCGACCTCGCGGGGGAGCTCGACGTTGAGCGCGTCGATGCGGGCCAGCAGCCCGCGTTGCAGCAGTCGCCGGGCGGGAGAGGCGGCGCTGCCGTCGGTGTCCGGGAGGTGGCCCACCGGCCGGTCGCCGGCCAGCCGCTCCAGGACCCCGCGTTCCTCGGCCGGCAGCTCGGCCACCGCCAGGGGCAGGTCCGGCGGCAGCGTCAGCCGCAGCTCGACCGCCCGGCGGCCCAGGCCCGCCGGGTAGCGGACCGCGCGGCGCACCGGCTCGGGGGCGTGCAGGACGTCGTCGCCCCAGAGCAGGGCCCGCGTGGTGAGCCGGTCGACGGCGGCCTCGAGCACGTCGTCGGGCACCCCGGGCAGCGCGGCGGGCAGGTCGGCGGCGTCCACCCCGTCGGAGTCGGCGAGCAGCACCACGTCGAGCACCTGCAGCGTGGCGGCGTCCAGCTCGTCGAGGGCGCGGTCCACCGCCACCGGCACGGCCAGCCGGCTGGCGAGGGCGACCACGTCGGAGGGCGCCGGACGGGCCACGTCCGGCCGGGCGGCCAGCAGCGCACCGAGCTGCTCGTCACTGCGGGTGCGCAGCCAGGAGGCGAGCGTCGCGGGAGCTGGCGAGGACATCCGGTCCACGTTACGTCGCCGGGTCGCCCGACGCCCCTGCCAGCATGGAGGGGTGACCCCGGCCGCCGAGGACCCGCAGACCCGCGCCGCGCTGACCGGCTACCAGGCCGGGGCGTGGCGCTGGCTGGCCGGCGGGCTGATCGCCGTCGTCCTCGGGGTGCTGCTCGCCGCCGCGGCCGTGGCCATCGCCCGGGACTCCGGGCGGCAGCTGCCCGTGGCCGGCCTGCTGGTGGTCTCGCTGGTGTTCGTCGGGACGGTCGCGGCCGTCGCGGGCGCCGGCGCGCTGCTGCGGTTCCACCGCTGGCGGCGGGCGCTGCGGACCGTGCCCTGGCAGCGGGGCGTGCTGCGCATCGCCGGCCCGGCGGTGCTGGCCTTCGAGCCGGAGGGCTACGACGAGCTCGACCCGACGGCCGACCCGGTGCGGCTGCGGCTGGCCAGCACCGCGGTGTGGCGGACCCGCGCGGTGCAGCAGCTGCACGACGCGGTGGTGCGCGCCGCGCCGGTCGGGTCCCGCGAGTGGGTGCTCACCGCGGACGGCGTCCCGACCGTGTACGGCGCCCGCGCGGTGCGCCGCCACTGACGCGCGGACGGGCGTACCGCGTGCATCCGGGGTACCGCATCCGTGAAGATGCACGGCAGACGCGGGCACCGGGCGGTGCACCGCGGGGACAGAGCAATCGGAGGACACGGCGACATGGCCAAGCGGAACAGCAAGCACGAGCACCTGGTCGAGCCCACCTGGGGGCAGAACGACGAGGGCGGTGCACCGGTGACCGAGTTCCTGGCCGAGTCGGCCGGTCCGCTGTCGCCCTTCGGTGAGGACCACGACTTCCCGCTCCCGCCCAGCCGCCTGCGCTACGCCCACCCGACCGACAAGCCCAACCGGGCCGGCGTCCCGGCGGGCGAGCAGCGGTGAGCACGCCCGCGCTGCCGTCCTACAGCAGCGGCACCTCGACGGTGCCCCTGCTCGGCGACACCATCGGGGCCAACCTCGACCGGACGGCAGCGCGGGTGGGTGACCACGAGGCGCTGGTCGAGTGCGCCACGGGTCGCCGCTTCTCCTATCCCCAGTTCGTCGCCGAGGTGGACGCGGTCGCCCTCGGGCTGGACGCGCTGGGCGTGGGCAAGGGCGACCGGGTCGGCATCTGGGCCCCGAACTGCGCCGAGTGGGCCTTCGTCCAGTACGCCACCGCCAAGCTCGGCGCGGTGCTGGTCAACATCAACCCGGCCTACCGCACCCACGAGCTGGCCTACGTGCTCCAGCAGGCCGGGATCTCGGTGCTGGTCAGCGCGCCGGACTTCAAGACCAGCGACTACCGGGCGATGGTCGGCGAGGTCCGCGACCAGTGCCCGGCCCTGCGCGAGGTCGTCTTCCTCGGCGAGCCTGCGTGGGACCAGTTGGTGGCCACCGGCCGGGCCGGCGACCGCGGCCTGCTGGCCGAGCGGGAGACCCGGCTGTCGGCCGACGACCCGATCAACATCCAGTACACGTCGGGGACGACGGGCTTCCCCAAGGGCGCCACGCTCACCCACCACAACCTGCTCAACAACGGCTTCTTCGTCGGCGAGGGCTGCGGCTACACCGAGGCCGACCGGATCTGCATCCCGGTGCCCTACTACCACTGCTTCGGCATGGGGATGGGCAACCTCGCGGCCACCAGCCACGGCGCGACCATGGTCATCCCCGCTCCCGGCTTCGACCCGGCCGCGACGCTGCGGGCCGTGCAGGAGGAGCGCTGCACCTCGCTGTACGGCGTCCCGACGATGTTCATCGCCGAGCTGGCGCTGCCCGACTTCGCCACCTACGACCTCTCGTCGCTGCGGACCGGGATCATGGCCGGCTCGCCGTGCCCGGTGGAGGTCATGAAGCGGGTGGTCTCGGAGATGGGCATGACCGAGGTGACCATCTGCTACGGGATGACCGAGACCTCCCCGGTCTCCACCCAGACCGGTGCCGACGACGACCTGGACCGGCGCACCTCCACCGTCGGGCGGGTGCACCCCCACCTGGAGGTCAAGGTCGTCGACCCCGCCACCGGGCTGACCGTCCCCCGCGGGACGCCCGGCGAGTTCTGCACCCGCGGCTACTCGGTGATGCTGGGCTACTGGGACGAGCCGGAGAAGACCGCCGAGGTCGTCGACGCCGCCCGCTGGATGCACACCGGCGACCTCGCGGTCATGGACGCCGAGGGCTACCTGAACATCGTCGGCCGGATCAAGGACATGGTGATCCGCGGCGGGGAGAACGTGTACCCGCGCGAGGTCGAGGAGTTCCTCTACACCCACCCCGACGTCGTCGACGCCCAGGTCATCGGGGTGCCCGACGAGCGCTACGGCGAGGAGCTCATGGCCTGGGTGCGGCTGCGCGAGGGCGCCGAGGAGCTCACGCCCGCGGCACTGCGCGAGTTCTGCGCCGGCAAGCTGGCCCACTACAAGGTGCCCCGCTACGTGAAGGTCGTCGACAGCTTCCCCATGACCGTCACCGGCAAGGTGCGCAAGGTCGAGATGCGCCAGGTCTCGGTCGAGGAGCTCGGCCTGCAGTCGGCCGCCGCCGTCCGCAACGCCTGAAAGAGGACCCCGTCTTCCCCACCCTTCGCAAGCTCAGGGCGGGGCCCGGGACGGGGCCGGCGGGACCCTGCAGGGGGGCCGCCGTCCTCCTCACCCTTCGCAGGCTCGCGGCGGGGCCGGGGTCTATGCCTCGGTGTGGCCGGCCCGGACCGGCACCGCGAGCGCCCGGTGGTCCGACAGCGGCAGCCGCACCACCTCGGCCGGCCCGGTGGCGGCGACCGGGCCGCGGCCCAGCACGTGGTCCAGCTGCCGCGTCGGCGCGTCGACCGGGAACGTCGGTGTCGCGGCCGGCGCGAGCGGCTGCAGCCCGCTGACCCGCACCGCCTGGCGGGCCTCCATGTTGAGGTCGCCCATGAGCACCAGCGGCTCCCGGGTGCCGGTGAGCGAGCGCACCAGCTTGGACAGCTGCAGCGCGTTCCACCCCGGCACGTACGACAGGTGGGTGTTGCAGACCGTGAACTGCCCCGCCGGTCCCTCCAGGACGGCGGCGACGGCGACCCGCGGCTCGTCGCCGACCAGCTTCGGGCGAGAGGCGCCGCGGAACCAGACCGGCACCCGGCTGCGCAGTGCGGGCAGCCGCACCACCCGCCAGGACACCACCGGGTAGCGCGACAGCAGCGCGATGCCGTAGCTGGCCGAGCCCGGCTGCTCCTCGCCGGTGGCTGCCATCCAGGTGCCGCCGGGGGTGCCCGACAGCGCCGCCACGAACTGCGAGTCGACCGCGCCCATCGCCTCGGCGGCGACCGCGGTGAGGTCCGCACCGAGGGACCGCGGCTGGTCGCGGTCGACCTCCTGCAGGCCCAGGACGTCGGCGTCGAGGGTCTTCACGGCGGCGGCGAGGCGCTCGACGTCGACCCGGCCGTCGACCGGCGAGCGCCCGTGGAGGATGTTGAAGGTCGCGATCCGCACGCAGGTTCCTGTGCCCCGCGCGCCGCCGTCCACACCGCCACGTTCCGCGGCGCGCACCCCGGGTAGCAGGCACCCCGTGCAGCCAGCCGACCGCGACGAGATCCGAGACCTCCTCAAGCGCGTCGCCGTCGCGCTGAAACAGGGCGACGTCCCCTTCGCACTGTGCGGTGGCTACGCGGCCTGGGTCCGCGGGGCGCCGGAGCCCGACCACGACGCGGACTTCCTGGTCCCGTCGGCGGAGGCCGAGCGGACGGCCAAGGTGCTCACCGAGGCGGGGTTGCAGGTCGTCGACCCGCCCGAGGACTGGCTGACCAAGGTCGTGCAGGGCGACTCGTTCGTCGACGTCCTGTGGCGCACCTGCGGCGTCCCGGTGGAGTCCGACCTCATCGACCGGGCCGAGGAGCTGCCGGTCCTCTCGGTGCACATGCCGGTGCTCGAGGCGACCGACATCGTCGTCACCAAGCTGATGGCCCTCGACGAGCACTACTGCGACTACGGGAGGGTCCTGCCGGTGGCCCGCGCGCTGCGCGAGCAGGTCGACTGGGACCGGGTGCGCAGCGCGGTGGCCGGCAACGACTTCGCCGCGGTGTTCCTCGTGCTGCTCGACCGGCTCGGCATCGTCGAGCAACCGCCCGAGGGGAGCTGAGCACCGCGGCGGGGCTCATCCCGGTGGGCACCCTCCGCCTGGCGACTAACCTGGTGAGCAGCGGCACCCCGTGCCGCGCCCGCCCTCCCGGCCCGGTGCCGGGGCCGCCCGTGATCGACGACCGAGGGATCAACGTGCCCACCGGCAGAGTCAAGTGGTTCAACCCGGAGAAGGGGTTCGGCTTCCTCTCGCGCGAGGACGGCCCGGACGTCTTCGTGCACAAGGACGCCCTCCCGACCGGCACCAGCGAGCTCAAGCCCGGACAGCGGGTGGAGTTCGGCATCGTCGCCGGCCGCCGCGGCGACCAGGCCCTGCAGGTGCGGGTGCTCGACCCACTGCCGTCGGTGACGGCGGCGCACGCGGCGGCCACCCGCAAGAAGCCCGACGAGCTGGTCCCGATCATCGAGGACCTGATCAAGCTGCTCGACGACGTCGGCGAGGGCCTGCGCCGCGGCCGGCACCCCGACCGGCCGGTGGCCCGCAAGGTGGCCTCCGTGCTGCGCGCGGTCGCCACCGACCTGGAGCACTGAAGAAGGACCCCCTTGCCCCCGCCACTCGCAGGCTCGCGGCGGGACCCTGCAAGGGGGCCGTTCCAGTGGGTCGCCAGGCTCGCGGCGGGACCCTGCAAGGAGGCCGCCGTCCTGCCCGCCCTTCGCAGGCTCAGGCCGGGACACGGGACGGGGCCGGGTCAGCCCTGGGGTGCGGGCGTCGTCGGCTCGGTCGCCGTCCCGCCCCCGCCGCCGCCGGCGCGCAGGAAGCCGACCGGCCACGCCCCGCTCAGGCCCTCGCAGTCCTCGCCGGCGTCCTCGACGACGACGAGGTAGAACGCCGCCGGGACGACGTCGGAGGTGTTGATCTCGTCGAGGACGGCCTGGCCGGCGTCGACCTCCACCAGGCCGAGCTGTTCCTGGAGCTGGTCGTCGTAGACCTGCACGCCCCAGCCCCGCTCGGCCACCGAGTCGGGCACCGTGATCCGGATGGTGGTGTCGGGAGAGACCTCGACGATCGGCGGGGTGCTGGCGTAGCGCTGGATCTCGCCGTCGATGCAGGACTGACTGGGCGCGACCTGCACCTCCTGCGGGCCGGCCTCGACGACGACGTCCTGTGGCCCGGAGGGCTCGGAGCCGCAGCCGGCGAGCAGCAGGACGGCGGCCGGGAGCGCGAGCCGCATCACGCGGGTCCCCCCAGGGGATCCGTCGCCGCCATCGGAGCGGTCGGGGTGACCCCGCGACGGCGTGGGGTCCACAGCACCAGCCCGACGGCGAGCACCAGCAGCGCCGCGGCCACCGTGAAGCCGAGCCAGCCGGTCGGCGGCAGGGCGATGCCGAGCGCGCCG
>DASQNB010000010.1:0-6598 GCA_035645175.1 Geodermatophilus sp. | reverse complement strand
GTTCTGGCAGCCGCTGCTGGCCCAGCTGCGCCGCATGGTGGACGACGGCTACCTCGACGGCGGTCGGCTGGACGCGCTCGGCGTGGTCACCGACGCCGAGGGGCTGATCGCCTTCGTCGAGCGCTACGAGCACCCGATGCGGAAGTGGCGGAAGGACCCCCTGCCCCCGCCACTCGCCAGCTCGCGGCGGGACCCTGCAGGGGGCCGTAGCGTCGCCGTCGTGGAGCGCTGGGACGTCGTCGTCGTCGGGGGCGGCCCGGCCGGATCGGCCGCGGCCCTGGCCGCCCAGCGCACCGGGGCCTCTGTGTTGGTGCTCGACCGGGCCGAGTTCCCCCGCGACAAGGTCTGCGGCGACGGCGTGGCCCCGGAGGCGCTCGACGTCCTCGCGGGCCTCGGCGTCGACCCCGCCGCGCTGGTCGCCGGGTACCCACCGGTCCCCCGGCTCTCGCTGCGCTCCCCGGGCGGGGCGGTGGTCGAGCGCGACACGCACCGGCCGTCGGCCGTCGTCCCCCGGGAGGTGTTCGACGCCCGGCTGCTGGACGCCGCGCGCGCGGCCGGGGCGGAGTTCCGTCGGTCGACCGTGCGCACCGTGGCGGCCGACGCCGACGGCGTGACCGTGGACGGCACGCTGCGGGCCGGCGTGCTGGTCGGGGCGGACGGCGCGGAGTCCGTCGTCCGCCGGGCGCTGGGGCTGGGCAGCAACCGCCCCGACCGGCTGGCGGTGGCGATCCGCGGCTACGCACCGGCACTGCCCGGGCAGGGCGCCACCCAGGTGCTGGTGACCACCGAGCAGCGCTGGCCGGCCTACGCCTGGTCCTTCCCGCTCGGCGACGGGCGGGCCAACGTGGGCTACGGCGAGCTGGTGTCCGGCGGGGCGACCCGCGCCGCGCTGGTCGAGGGGCTGCACCGGCTGCTGCCCGGGGTGGCGCCGGAGGGGCTGCGCGCGCACCGGCTGCCGCTGTCCACCGGCCGGCCGCGGCTGCCCGACGGCCGGGTGCTGCTGGCCGGGGACGCCGCGTCGCTGGTCAACCCGCTCACCGGGGAGGGCATCTTCTACGCCGTCCTCTCCGGCGCGCTGGCGGGAGCGGCGTGGGCCGCGGGGGCCGGCGCCGGGGCCCGCCATCGGGCGGCGCTGCGGCGGCGGCTCGGCGCGCACCTGCGCTCCACCCGGGTCGCGTCGGAGCTGTCCCGCTGGCCGCGGCTGATGGACGCCACCGTCCGCGCGGCCGGCGCCGACCAGCGGGTCTTCGACGACGTGGTCGCGCTGGGCCTGGCCGAGGGGCGGCTCGGCGGGCGCACCCTGGCCGCCGCGGCCCGCCGGCTGGCGGCGGCGCGCCCCTGAAAGAGGACCCCCCTGCCCCCCGCCCCTCGCAGGCTCGCGGCGGGACCCTGCAGGAGGGCCACCGCGGGCCCGGCTCCCGCTCCGGGCAGGATCGGCGGCGATGGCCAGCGGACCGAGCACCGACCGCCCCGAGCCGGACGTCCGGGCCGCCGCGCTCGCTGCCGCAGCACGCACCCGCGCCCAGGGGATGCACTACTACGGCCACGTCCTGGGGGTCACGCCGCTGCGCACCGATGCCGGACCGAGTCGCCCCCACCTGGCCGTGAGCAGCGCCGTCACGCCCGGGCCGGTGCCGCCGGTCGCGCTCGCCACCGTCGCCGACCTCGCCATGGGCTCGGCCATCCGCTCCGTGGTGGGCGCCGGACGCCGGCTGGGCACCGTCAGCATGACGCTGCACCACCTCGCCCCGGTGGTCTGCGCCCCGGTGGTCCCCGACCCCCGGGTGGTGTGGCTCGACGACGAGCAGGTGAACGGCCTGGCCCGGGTCGACCTGACCGATGCGGCCGGCGCCCTCGTCGGTGCGGCGCAGGGCTGGTTCATGGCTCTGCCGGCGCCCTCGGGGACCCCCTGCCACTGCTGCCGTGGGAGCGCGACGAGCTGCCCGCCGTCGCGCCGCTCGCCGAGCACGACCTGACGGCGGCCGAGCGCGCGGCGGTGGAGGCGACCGTGCGGGCGGCCGAGCGGGCCCGCCGGCACCGCACGTCGGCGAGCGCCGAGCTCACCGCGCCGACCTGGACCGACGCCGCGGAGGGCAGCGCGCGGGGCACGCTGCGCATCGGCCCGGAGATCACCAACCGGGTCGGCCACGTGCAGGGCGGCGCGGTCTACGGCATCGCCCTCGCGGCCGCCACGCGCGCGGTCGGCGCCGGCCTGGCGGTCGCCGAGGGGCACGTGCAGTTCCTCCGGCCGGCCGACGCGGACGTCCTCACGGCAGTGGCGTCGACGACCCGGCTCGGCCGGGGCGCGGCGTTCGCCGAGGCCACGCTGACCGTCGACGACCGACCGGTGGCCGCCGGCCGGTTCGCCTTCCGGCCCCCGCGGCCCTCGGCCGCCCTGCAGGTAGCAGGACCCCGTCCTCCCCACCCCTCGTAAGAGGACCCCGTCCTCCTCACCGCTCGCAGGCTCGCGGCGAGCCTCTGGACGGGGCCAGCGGTGCCCTGGACGGGGCCGGGCGGGGGGCAGGGGGGTCCTTCTTCAGGACGGCGGGGCGGGCGCACCCTCCGCGGCGTAGTCCTCGCGGGTCAGCGGCTCGGCGGTCAGCTCGCCCGAGGGCAGCGGCGCCTCCACCCGCTCGCCGTCCAGGGTGAGGACGACGGCGTCGACGCCCGGGACGCTGGTCGCCGTCAGCACGACCTGGGCCACCGCGCGCCGGCTGGCCTGACCGGCCGGCGCCGCGGGGGAGCCGGTGATGTCGACGGTCGCCGTCCCGTCGGTGAGCTCGACGACCGCCAGCTCGACCTCGGGGGGCAGTGCGCTCGACAGCTGCCGGTCTCGCTCCTCCGCCGTCGGCCCGGTGGCCAGCTCGTCCAGCAGCGCGCCGAGCCGCTCCTCCGCCGTGACGCCGTCCACCTCGCGCACCCGGGGCACGAGGACGTCGGAGGCGTCCACCAGGAAGACGCGGCCGGGCTGGACGACCGGGTCGGCGGCAGCCGAGGCCGGCGGGGACGGCGCCGGGGAGGCGAGCCCGTAGGGGACGTCGGAGGCCGGGATCGTCTCCGCCGTGCCACCCGTGGGCACCCCGCACCCGGTGACGAGGGCGAGCAGGCCCGCGGCTACCCACCGACCGGCGCTCACCGGCCCACCCCGGGCAGGGAGAGGCTGAACCGGGCGCCACCGCCGGGCGCCGCGCTGCACCAGGCCGCCCCGCCGTGCTGCCCGGCGGTCTCGGCCACGATCGCCAGCCCGAGACCGGCCCCGGGCAGCGACCGGCGCGCCGCGTTCGGGCCACGGGCGAACCGCTCGAAGACCCGCTCGCGGTCCTCCGCGGCCACCCCCGGGCCGTCGTCGTCCACGCTGACCACCACCGTCCCCTCCCGCCGCTGCACGTGGATGGCCGAGGCCCCGCCCGCGTGCCGGTCGGCGTTGTCCAGCAGGTTGCGCACCGCCCGCTCCAGGCTGCGTTTGTCGCCCAGCACCGTCGTCTCCTCGTCGGGGTCGGCCACCAGCAGCCCGGGGTCCCGATCGGAGGCGGCCAGCACCTCGCGCACCAGGGCGGCCAGCGGCACCGGGACCGCGGCCGCCTGCGGTGCGCCGTCGATGCGGGCCAGCTCCAGCAGGTCGTCGAGCGTCTGCCGGAACCGGCACAGCTCACCCTGCACCAGGGTCAGCGCCTGGTCGGCGCGGGGGGAGAGCTCGGCGCGCCGGGCCGCGAGCACCTCGACGCTGGTCACCACCCCGGTCAGCGGGCTGCGCAGCTCGTGGCTGACGTCCCCGACGAAGCGCGCGTCGCGCTCGATCCGGGCGGCCAGGGCGTCGACCATGCTGTTGAAGCTCGCCACGATCGCCAGCAGGTCGGGGTCGTCGGTGGCCGGCAGCCGCGTGGTCAGCTCGCCGCCGGCGATCCGGGTGGCCGCGCCGGCGACCTGCTCCAGCGGCTGCACCGCCCGCCGGCTGGTCCATACCCCGAACGCCGCCCCGGCCGCGGTGGCCGCCAGCGCCCCCGCCGCGAGCACGGCGGCCAGCGTGCGCAGCACCTGCCGCAGCTCGGTGAGGGCGGCGAGCTCGTAGAACTCCACGTCCGCGCTGTCCACCGGGACGCCGACCAGCAGCGCCGGGCCCTCGGGGGTGTCCACGCGCAGGGTGCCGGCCGCACCCCCGGCGACGATGTCGCGCAGCTCCGCGGGGACGTCGCGGGCGCCGGCGTCCAGGCTCGAGGAGTACCAGGACCCGCCGCTGCGCACGACCACGTCCGCGCCGCCCGAGGGCACCAGCTCGGCGACGGCCTCACCGACGTCGGTGCCCGCGGTCGACAGCCGGCTGGCGAGGACGTTGGCGTCGGCGAACGCCTGCCGGGTGAGCAGGTCCTCCCGCTGGCTGAGCAGGTAGCCGCGGGCCAGGAACCAGGTGGTGCTCACCAGGACGACGGAGACCAGCAGCGCGCCTGCGGCGAACCCCAGCACGATCCGCGACCGCAGCCCCCGCGGCGCGAGGGCCCGCCTCACTGCAGGTCCAGCCGGTAACCCAGCCCGCGGACGGTGACCACGATGCGCGGGGCGGCGGGGTCGCGCTCGACCTTGGTGCGCAGCCGCCGGATGTGGACGTCGACGATCCGCTCGTCGCCGAAGAAGCCGTGCTCCCACACCCGCTCGAGCAGCACCTGGCGGCTGAAGACGCGGCCCGGCGCGGAGGCCAGCTCGCACAGCAGCCGGAACTCGGTGAGGGTCAGCGGCAGCTGCTCCTCGCCCCGGTGCACCGTGCCGGCCGCCTCGCGCAGCACCAGCGGCGCGGCCGGGGACCGGTCGAGGACGACCTCCTCGGGCCCGGCACCGGCGACCGCGGCACCCGAGCCGGCCCGCCGTCGCAGCGCCCGCAGCCGGGCGGTGATCTCCTTGACCTCGAACGGCTTGGTCACGTAGTCGTCGGCGCCGGCCTCGAGCGCGGCGACGATGTCGTGGGTGTCGGCGCGGGCGCTGACCACGATGATCGGCAGGTCGTGGTCGCGGCGGACCTCGCGGATGACGGCGAACCCGTCCATGGCGCCCAGCATCAGGTCGACGACCATCACGTCGGGGGTCGCCGTCCCGACGACGGCGAGGGCCTCCTCCCCGCTCACCGCCTCGGCGACGTCGTAGCCCTCGTCCTCCAGCGCCCAGCGCAGCGCGGTGCGGATCGGGTCGTCGTCCTCGACGACCAGCAGACGCGGAGCCACTCCGGCCATGCTGCCACCGGTTCCCCGGCGGCCCGCCGGGCTTCACACGATCGCAAACCAACTCCCGGCGGGATCGCAAACAACCCCCAGGAGTCTGTCAGTGGCAGACCCCAGGGTCGCGATCACGGACCGAGGAGGACGGCGATGACGATGGCACCCGCAGCCAGCCGCGCGGACGTGGTGACGATCCACCTCGACGACGCGCTGATGGCCGACGGCCTGGCCGACGTGCGGTGGCTGCTGCACGACGCGCTGCTCGCCGGTGCCCGTCACCTGGTCGTCGACCTCTCCGGGGTGCACCACCTGTCCAGCTCCGCCGTCGCGAGCTTCCTCTCCGCGCACCGCACCTGCCGGGCCCGGGGCGGCGCGGTGGTGCTGCGCGGCGCCGACCGCCGCACGCAGGACCTGCTCCACCGCACCGGTCTGTGGCGGGTCATGGTCGTCGAGCCCGCGCGGGCCGTGGCGTGACCCGTCCCCTGCACCTGGGCGAGGGACGCGGTGCCCGTACCGATCCTGTTGCTGCCCGTCGTGTGGCCGGCGGTCGTCGTGGTGGGCGCCGTCGTGACCGGCTGGTCCCGGCCGAGCCTCGTCGGGCCGGCCGTGCTCCTGACCACGGGCGCGCTCGGCCCGGCGATGCACCACGGGCGGCTCCCGCGGACGCGCGGCGGACCGACGTCGTCGTCCGTCCCGACGGCCTGATCGCCGCGAGCGGGCACCTCGGCCCCCAGGGCGCCGACCTCGTCCGGGGCACGGCCGACTCCCTGCGCGGCAGCGGGCACTCCCGGGTCGTGGTCGACCTGCGGCAGGTCCGCACCGCCGACGAGGCGGGGCTGGACATCCTGCACCAGCTGCGCCGGGACTTCGCCGCGCACGGTGGCGAGCTGGTCGTCCGGGCCTGACCGGCCGGCCGCAGCGGGGCTCCGGTCCCTCGGACCCCTGCGACAGCCGCCAACAGGCGCGCGGCGCCACACGACTCCCGGCGATCACCCGGCCGACGCTGTTCGGCGTCAGCGCATCCGTCAGCGCAACCGGCTGTCCGTCGGTGGCCACAGCCGCTCAGGATGCACGAACCCGCAGGTCACGGAGCGGAAGGCGTGGGATTCGAACCCCCGTGGAGCTGTGAACTCCCAGCGGAGCGCACCTCCAGTGGTGGGCGGCAGGTCATGCCCGGGCGTGATCAGCGCACGACCACCAGGAGATCTCCACCTTCGACCTGCGTCACCTGGCCGATGGCGGCGCGGGTGACGGTGCCGGCGGTCGGGGCGGTGATCGCGGCCTCCATCTTCATCGCCTCGATGGTGGCGATCGGCTGGCCGGCGTCGACGGTGTCGCCCTCCTTGACCTGCAGGGTGACCACGCCGGCGAAGGGGGCGGCGACCTGGCCGGGG
>DASQNB010000009.1:0-3205 GCA_035645175.1 Geodermatophilus sp. | reverse complement strand
CGGGCTGCTGACCCGCCGCGGCGGCGTCTTCGACCTGCCGCACGAGGGCAGGTGGCCCGACGGGGTGGACGGCGTCACGGTCGTCGAGCAGGACGGCGTGCCGACCGGCGCCCTGGTGTACGCGCGCGGCACCGGCTACGGCCCCGAGGCACGGCTGACCGTCCACGACCTGCTCGCGGTCACCGCCGGGGCCGCGCGGGCGCTGGTCGGGCTGGTGTCCGGCCCGGACGACCCGGCCGCGCTGGACCTGGTCGCCTCCGGGCCCCCGGCCCAGCTGCTCGACTACTTCTGACGACGGGTTGAGCAGCGGGCTGCCGGGTAGGCGGTCTGGACGCAGCTGCGCGCCCCCGTGTGTGCGCGGCGCCCCCACCCGTCAGCGAGAGGAGCACCCGTGGCCACCGTGCCCACGATCCGGCTCAACAACGGCGTCGAGATCCCCCAGCTGGGGTTCGGCGTCTACCAGGTCCCGCCGGAGGACACCGCCGAGGCCGTCTCCACCGCCCTGGAGATCGGCTACCGGCACATCGACACCGCGGAGATGTACGGCAACGAGAAGGGCGTCGGTGAGGCCGTCGCGCGCTCGGGCATCGACCGCGGCGAGGTCTTCGTGACCAGCAAGCTGAACAACGGCTACCACCGCCGGGACGACGCACTGCGCGCCTTCGACCAGTCGCTCGCCGACCTCGGCTTCGAGTACCTCGACCTCTTCCTCGTCCACTGGCCGCTGCCCGGCATCGACGTCGACTACGTCGAGACCTGGAAGGCGATGGAGGAGATCTACGCCAGCGGCCGCGCCCGGTCGATCGGCGTCTCGAACTTCCAGGCGCACCACCTGCGCCGGCTGTTCGGCGAGACCGAGGTGCGCCCGGCGGTCAACCAGATCGAGGTGCACCCCTACCTCGCGCAGGAGGAGCTGCGGGCCTTCGACGCCGATCACGAGATCGTCACCGAGGCCTGGTCGCCGATCGCGCAGGGCAAGGTGCTCGACGACCCGGTGGTGCTGCGGGTGGCCGAGCGCTGCTCGAGGACCCCGGCCCAGGTCGTGCTGCGCTGGCACGTGCAGCGCGGGGACGTCGTCTTCCCGAAGTCGGTGAACCGCGAGCGCATGCAGCAGAACTTCGAGCTCTTCGACTTCGACCTCGACGGCGACGCGATGGGTGACCTGTCCGCGCTGGACCGCGGCGAGCGCACCGGCCCGGACCCGGACACCTTCAACTACATCCCCGGCTGAAGAAGGACCCCGTCCTTCGTAGGCTCAGGGCGGGGCCGAGCTCCGGCTCAGCGTTGAACACCGGGGGCCCGTTCCAGCGTCTGGAACGGGCCCCCGCCGTTCATCACTCCGTCGTCACGAAGTCGATGAGCTCCTCGACCCGGCCGATCAGCGCCGGCTCCAGGTCGGTCCACGTGCGCACCCGGGCGAGGATCCGCTGCGCCCAGACGTAGCCGGTGTCGTCCTCCCAACCCAGCCGGCGGCAGACGCCGTCCTTCCACGACTCGCCCTTGGGCACGACCGGCCACGCCCTGATCCCGACCACCGACGGCTTCACGGCCTGCCAGATGTCGATGAACGGGTGGCCGACGACGAGCGCGTGCTCGCCGGTCACCTGCCCGGCGATCCGCGACTCCTTGGAACCGGTCACCAGGTGGTCGACCAGCACGCCGAGCCGCCGTCCCGACGACGGGCGGAAGTCGCGCACGATGCCCGGCAGGTCGTCGACCCCGTGCAGCGGCTCGACCACGACGCCCTCGAGGCGCAGGTCGTGGCCCCAGACCTTCTCGACCAGCTCCGCGTCGTGCTTGCCCTCGACGTAGATCCGCCCCTCGCGGGCGACCCGGGCCCGGGCCCCGGCGACGTAGGTCGACCCCGACGCGCTGCGCGTGGGGGCGGCCGGCGCCTGCGCCTTCGGCCGCACCAGCACGACCGGGCGCCCGTCGACCCAGAACCCCGGGCCGAGCGGGTAGCCGCGGACGCGGCCGAACCGGTCCTCGAGGTGGACGACGTCCTTCTCGCAGCGCACCACGGCGCCCACGAAGCCGGAGCTCGGGTCCTCGACGACCAGGTCGCGCTCCGCCTCGACCGAGGGGCTGGGCTTCTTGGCGGTGCGGGGGTGCACCAGGTCGTCGTACGGCGAGCGGGGAGGCACGCCCTCCAGGATGGGCAGCGACCGGCCCGACGGCGGTAGCGACGCGCCGCAGCAGGCCATGCGCGACACGCCCGGGCGACACGGCATGACGCACCGTCATGTGGCGTCACCTCGTCTTGCCGTCCACTGGATTCTCGCGTCATCCCGGCGCTGACCAGCAGAGATACTCCCCGCAGCGCTCGCGGAGCGGGCCGGACGGGCCGTCGGCCGGCCCGCTCGGGCGTGTCGGATCCGCGGTGGCCGTTTCGTGATCCGCTCTGCGGACACCCCTGTGATCGACAGGAACACACCCAGCTCAGATGGGAGCGACAGCCACGATGATCGGCACCGAAGCCATCAGCCGCGTGATCGGCAAGGACGTCTACGACCAGAGCGGTGACAAGATCGGCTCGGCCTCGGAGGTCTACCTCGACGACGAGAGCGGCCAGCCGGAGTGGGTCACGGTCAAGACCGGCCTGTTCGGCACCAAGGAGTCCTTCGTCCCGCTCCAGGGCGCCGACCTCACCGATGACGGCCTCCGGGTACCGGTGAGCAAGAGCCAGGTCAAGGACGCCCCGAAGGTCGACACCGACGGGCACCTGTCGCCGCAGGAGGAGCAGGAGCTCTACCGCTACTACGGCCTCGGCTCCGGCCAGGGGACGACCGAGACCACGGGCAACATCGGCACCGCGGGGATGGCCGGCACCGGCCACACCGGCCGCGACACGACGAACACCGAGACCACGGGCAACATCGGCACCACGGGCGTGGCCGGCACCGGCCACACCGACCGCGACCGGGACGGTGTCCCCGACGCCGTGGAGGGTCGCACCGGCGGCCGTACCGACCGCGACGGCGACGGCGTCTACGACGACGTGCAGGGGCGCGCGGTGGGCCGTGACACCTCCGGTCCGACCACGGACGACGCGATGACCCGCTCGGAGGAGCGCCTCAACGTCGGCACCCGCACCGAGGAGGCCGGCCGCGCCCGGCTGCGCAAGTACGTGGTCACCGAGAACGTGACCGAGACCGTGCCGGTCTCCCGCGAGGAGGTCCGGGTCGAGCGCGAGCCGATCACCGAC
>DASQNB010000008.1:0-3873 GCA_035645175.1 Geodermatophilus sp. | reverse complement strand
CCGCGCCACCGGCGCCGAGCCCTACTTCGTGGGCAAGCCCAACCCGATGATGTTCCGCAGCGCCATGAACCGCATCGAGGCGCACTCGGAGTCCACGGTGATGATCGGCGACCGGATGGACACCGACGTCGTCGCCGGCATAGAGGCCGGCCTGGACACGATCCTGGTGCTCACCGGCTCGACCCGGGCCTCCGACGTGGCGCGCTTCCCGTTCCGGCCCAGCCGGGTGCTGGACTCGATCGCCGACGTCGTCGAGCTCGTCTGAAAGAGGACCCGGTCCTCCTCGCCGCTCGCGAGCTCGCGGTGAGCCTCTGGACGGAGCCGAGGGGACGCGGGGTCCTTCTTCAGCGCTCGAGGAAGGCCAACCGGGCCTCGGGAGTGGCCAGCAGGTACAGCTCGGTGGCCACCAGCACCAGGAGGGGGACGCCGACCCACGCGCCGCCCCACTCGAACGCCGAGTACCAGCCGAACAGGCCCAGCAGCAGCTGCAGGAAGACGACCGGGCCGCGGGACCAGGGCGAGAGCCGCCACAGGCCCACGGCGGCCGCACCCAGCAGGGCGGCGAAGAAGCCGACGTAGACGACCTCGGCCAGCGCCCGCCCGACGCTGTCGGGCGTGGAGGTGACGGTGAGGACGAGCAGCCACAGGGCGACCAGGGCCAGCGCGGCCGCTTCCACGCCGGCGACCAGCGCGGCCCGGCGGACGGCGGCAGGGGCCTGCGGGCGCTGCCGCTGCGGGCGCGGTGTGGCCGGCTCAGCGGCGCCCCCGAGCAGCCGCTCCGCCCGCCGGCGGTCCCGCGGCGGCCTGGCTCCGGGCTGCTCCGTCACGGCCGGAAGGGTACGCGCCGGCGCCCCGGCGGGGCCGGCGTCCCGGAGGGTCCCGGCACCCGTCCCACGCCCACACCGGCGTGAGCAGCGGCGCTGGCTAGCCTGACGGGCATGCGCGCGCTCGTGGTGGCCAACCCCGCGGCGACGACGACCAACCGCCGGCTGCGCGACCGCGTGCTCGCCGGCCTCGCCGACCAGCTCGAGGTCGAGCTCGCCCAGACCACGCACCGGGGTCACGGCGCCGAGCTGGCCCGGAAGGCCTGCGCCGAGGGCGTCGACGTCGTCGTCACCCTCGGCGGCGACGGCACGGTCAACGAGGTGGTCAACGGGCTGCTGCACGACGGTCCCGGGGGCCACGTCCCGCCGCTGGCCGTGGTTCCCGGCGGGTCGACGAACGTGTTCGCCCGTGCGCTGGGCCGCGCGCGGGACCCGCTGGCCGCGACCACCGAGGTGCTCGACTCGCTGCGCGCCGGCCGCACCCGGCGGATCTCGCTCGCGACGGCCAGCGCGCGGGGCGCCAGCTCGGCGCCGGCCCGGCTGCCCGACCCGGCGCTGGCCCAGGCTGCCGCCGACGCCGGGGCCGCGGCCCACCCGGAGTGGACCGAGCCGCGCTGGTTCGTCTTCTCCGCGGGGCTCGGCTTCGACGCCGACGTCATCGGCCGGGTGGAGGCCCACCGGGCCCGCGGACGCCGCTCGACCGGGCTGCTCTACGTGCAGGAGGCGACCGGGGCGTTCGTGCTGGGCCGCGACCGCCGGGACCCGGCGATGTCGGCGCAGCTGCCCGACGAGCCGACCGTCGACGGGCTGTTCCTGTGCCTGGTCTCCAACGTCTCCCCGTGGACCTACCTGGGTGCCCGGGCGGTCAACCCGACCCCGGACGCCTCCTTCGACAGCGGCCTGGACGTGTTCGCGCTGGGTCGCACCGGCATCGTCCGGATGCTGCACCACGTGCGGGAGGTGTTCGCCGCACGCCCCGACGTCCGTGGCGACGGCGTGCACCGCTGGCACGACCTGGCGGAGCTGACCCTCACCGCCCGCCGTCCGCAGGGGTGGCAGCTGGACGGCGACCACCTCGGGACGGCGACCGGGCTGCGGGTGCGCCACGTGCCCGACGCCCTCACCGTCGTCGTCTGACGCCGGCGGGAGCATCGCAGCGAGCGCCAGCGAGCGAGGAGCGGACCGGCGGCGGAGGGCGACCGGTGGGCACCGTCGGGCGAGGCCCAGGTGAACCGGGCGGTTCCGCAATCGGCCGGTGACCTGCGGTTTCACGCACGGGGCGGGAGGATTGTCAATGCAGTACGCGGGATGACCGGCCGTCGAGTGGCGGGCTCTACCATGCCCGTGGTGAGGTTGCTCACGAGGGGTCGACCGATGTCCTCGTTCTGCTTGACAGGTGTCCTCGCCGTGAAAACATCGCGGGGGGAAAGCAACCTGTCGGTAACAAATGCATGAAGTCGCTGTGCCATGGCGCTGGCCACCCCGGTGCCGGCCTGCGGAACGGTCCGAGGCCGGCGACGACTGCACCACACCGTAGACGACATCGAGGAGAACACGGCCATGGACTGGCGCCACCGCGCGCTCTGCCGCGACGAGGACCCCGAGCTGTTCTTCCCCATCGGGACGACCGGTCCGGCCCTCGTGCAGATCGAGCAGGCCAAGGGTGTGTGCCGGCGCTGCCCCGTCGTCGAGTCGTGCCTGGACTGGGCACTGCGCGCGGGGCAGGACTCCGGCGTCTGGGGCGGGCTGTCCGAGGACGAACGGCGCGCACTCAAGCGCCGTCAGGCCCGGACCCGCGTCCGCACCGCCTGAGCACACCGCACCACCGGCACCCGGGTCCTGCGCCCGGAGCGACACACTGCACCGCCGCGAGGCCGGTCCGGGAACTCCCGGACCGGCCTCGCGGCGTTGTGATGACGTCGTCGACCCCCCGGCCGACTGCCGTCCCCCGGGGCCGCCGAGCCCACGGCGCGTCCCGATCGGGGACCCTCCGGCACTCGCGATCGCCACGGACTCACCGGCGGAGCCGGCCGGCGCCAGGGAGGGTGAGGACGACCTCGGTGCCGGTGTGGCCGTCCGTGGGTGGGGAGGGCGGGCTGGTCATCGCCAGGCTGCCGCCCAGCTCGCTGGCGACCAGCGTGCGCACGATCTGCAGCCCCAACCCCTCGCTGGCGGAGGGGTCGAAGTTCTCGGGCAGCCCCTGACCGTCGTCCACCACCCGGACGACGAGGTCGTCGCCGTCCCGCTCGGCCACCAGCTCGATGCAGCCCGGGCTCCCGTCGGGGAAGGCGTGCTCGGCGGCGTTGTGCAGCAGCTCGGTCACCACCAGCACCAGCGGGGTGGCGGCCTCCGCCGGCAGCTCGCCGAACTGGCCGACCCGTCGTGTCCGCGCCGCCGGGCCGACCGAGGTCAGGTCGCCCAGCATCGGCAGCACGCGGTCGAGGACGTCGTCGACGTCCACCACGTCCTCGCGACTGCCGGCCAGGGTCTCGTGCACCACCGCGATCGACGAGACCCGCCGCACCGACTCCTCCAGCGCCTCGCGGGCCGCGGGCTCGGTCATCCGGCGTGCCTGCAGGCGCAGCAGCGCCGCCACGGTCTGCAGGTTGTTCTTCACCCGGTGGTGGATCTCCCGGATGGTCGCGTCCTTGGTCAGCAGCGCACGGTCCCGCCGGCGGACGTCGGTCACATCGCGCACCAGCACCAGCGCGCCCGTCTCAGCGCCGGGCGCCTGCAACGGCAGCGCCCGCAGCAGCAGCGTCGCCGCCAGGCACTCGACGTCCATCGGGTCGGGGAAGCGCCCGGCCACCGCGCCCCGGATGCCGGCCGCCACCGCCTCCCCGGCCACCCGGTCGTCCGCGGCGTCCCGGGTGAGCCGGGCCAGGTCGGCGCCGACCACGTCGCCGGTGACGCCCAGCCGGCGGTAGGCCGACAGCGCGTTGGGGCTGGCGTAGACCGCGCGGCCGTGGGCGTCCAGCCGCACCAGCCCGTCGCCCACGCGCGGGCTCAGCTCGCCGTCCAGGGGCTTCTGCGGCGGGAAGGTGCCGGC
>DASQNB010000007.1:0-6827 GCA_035645175.1 Geodermatophilus sp. | reverse complement strand
TGTCTCATGCACATCGGCGGTGGGCTCTCCCGGCTGCGGTCGGGCACGCGCACCGTGCACCTGGCCGAGATCCTGGCCTCGACGGAGGACGCCGTGAGCCCGCACCAGACGACCGACCCATCGCTCCCCCGCCCCGCCACCTCGGCGGCGACGGCGTGACCACCGCCCCCGAGCGCGACCTGCGCACCGACGAGACGCCCCTGGCCCCGGGCCCGCCCCGGTCCGGGACGACGTTCCTCGGCCTGCCCACCGCACCCCGCGGGGTCGGCCACCTGCGCGGCGACCGGCCGTTCCCCGAAGCCGCCCGCGACGCGCTGCGCGACGGCCAGCTGCGGGCCAACCTCGGGCACGCCACCTCGACCATCCGCCGCAAGCGGGCCGCCGTCGTCGGCGAGGTGCCCGACTGGGAGCAGCTCCGCCAGGCCGGCAAGGCGATCAAGACCGCCACCATGGCCCGCCTCGACGAGCACCTGGTCGAGCTCGAGCACCAGGTGACCGCGCGTGGCGGCACGGTGCACTGGGCCCGCGACGCCGACGAGGCCAACGCGATCGTCACCCGGCTGGTCCAGGCCACCGGCGCCGACGAGGTGGTCAAGGTCAAGTCGATGGCCACCCAGGAGATCGGCCTCAACGAGGCCCTGGAGTCCGCCGGGATCACCGCGCACGAGACCGACCTCGCCGAGCTGATCGTGCAGCTCGGGGACGACGCGCCCAGCCACATCCTCGTACCGGCGATCCACAAGAACCGGGCCGAGATCCGCGAGATCTTCCTGCGCACCATGGAGGGCGTCGACCCCGAGCTGACCGACGAGCCGCGCCGGCTGGCGATGGCGGCGCGGAAGCACCTGCGGGAGCGGTTCCTGCGCGCCCGGGTGGCGATCAGCGGCGCCAACTTCGCCATCGCCGAGACCGGCACCCTCGCCGTCGTCGAGAGCGAGGGCAACGGCCGGATGTGCCTGACCCTGCCGCAGACGCTGATCACCGTCATGGGCATCGAGAAGCTGCTGCCGACCTGGCGCGACCTGGAGGTGTTCCTGCAGCTGCTCCCCCGCTCCTCCACCGGCGAGCGGATGAACCCCTACACGTCGATGTGGACCGGGGTCACCCCCGGCGACGGCCCGCAGGAGTTCCACCTGGTGCTGCTGGACAACGGGCGGACGGCGGTGCTCGCCGACGAGGTGGGCCGCGAGGCGCTGCACTGCATCCGCTGCTCGGCCTGCCTCAACGTCTGCCCGGTGTACGAGCGCACCGGCGGGCACTCCTACGGCTCGGTCTACCCGGGCCCGATCGGCGCGATCCTGTCCCCGCAGCTGACCGGGGTCGAGGACAACGCCTCCCTGCCGTACGCCTCGTCGCTGTGCGGTGCCTGCTACGACGCCTGCCCGGTGGCCATCGACATCCCCTCGATCCTGGTGCACCTGCGCGCCGAGCACGTCGAGGCCCAGGAGAAGGTCACCCCGGAGGCGGCCGCCTTCCGGCTGCTGGCCAAGGCGATGTCCCACCCGTGGCTGTGGCACCTGACCCAGCGGGCGGCGGGCCTGAGCCGGTTCCTCGCCCGGGGGAAGCCGACGATGCCGTCCGCGCTGCCGCCGCCCGCCTCGGGCTGGACCCGCAGTCGCGACCTGCCCACCCCGCCGAGGGAGACCTTCACCCAGGCCTGGGCACGGGAGCACGGGAAGTGAGCGAGCTCGCGAGCTCACCGATGACAGAGCAGCTCGCGCGAAGGCGCCCGACGAGCACCAGCGAGGAGGACGCGTGAACACCGCGCGCGAGGAGGTGCTCGGCCGGATCCGCACCGCGCTGGGCGAGCAGCGTCCCGACGTGGTGGTCCCCCGCGACTACCGCGCCACCGACGACCGCCCGGCCGGGACGCTGCTCGACGTCCTGGTCGACCGGCTGGAGGACTACAAGGCCTCGGTGCTGCGCTGCGGCCCGGACGAGATCGCGGCGACCGTGGCCGCCGCCCTCGACGCGGGCCTCGGCGCCGGCTGGGACCCCGCGTCGGTCGTCGTCGCCCCCGGGGTGCCGGCCGGCTGGCGGCCGCAGGGGCTGAGCGAGGACGACGGCCGCCCCGCCGTCGAGCTCGCCGCCTTCTCCGCCACGCTGACCGGCATCGCCGTGGCCATCGCCGAGACCGGCACGCTGGTCCTCGACGGCGGCCCGGTGTCCGGCCGGCGGGCGATCTCGCTGCTGCCCGACTGCCTGGTCTGCGTGGTCGAGGCCGGGCAGGTCGTCGGCGGCGTCCCCGAGGCGCTGCCGCGGCTGGACCCGAACGCGCCGCTGACGATGGTCAGCGGCCCGTCGGCGACCAGCGACATCGAACTGCAGCGCGTCGAGGGCGTGCACGGCCCGCGCACGCTGGTCGTGGTGCTCGTCGGCTGACAGGCCGGGAGCATTGCAGCGAGCGCCAGCGAGCGAGGAGCGGACCGGCTCGCGGAAGCCGACCCGTGGGCATCGTCGGCTGACGGGCGCTCGGCACCACTGCCGGGGGACGGCTCAGGCGCTGACGTCCTCGTGCGTGTTCACCCCGGGGATCCGGCGGACCGAGCCCCAGCCGAAGCGTGCCCACGCGACGAGCAGGGCCGCGCCGACGAGCGAGCCGAGGGTGTCGCGCACCAGGTCGCCGTTGGTGTCGTCGTTCCCCTCGGACAGCGCGGTGCCGAGCCAGGCATCCGACCGCCACTCGTAGATCTCCCACAGTGCCCCGATCGAGATGCCCAGGGCCGCCGTCACGACGGCGATGCCCACGTAGTGCCGCAGGTGGGTCTCGTCGCGGGGGTCGGGGACGACGTCGAGGCGGGCCAGGGCGATGTAGACCACCGGCGCGGTGAGCATCGGCAGCGTGAAGTGCACGAGGTCGTCGAAGCGCACGAACTCGTCGTAGAGCCCGAACGTCTCACCGAAGCCCTGCAGGGCCATCCCGGCGGTCAGGCACAGGTCGTACACGCGGGGCAGGTTCACCACCCGCGCGACGACGGTGACCGCCCCGAGCGCGGCGAGCAGCGACGCCGCGCCCGGGCGACCCGCGACCGCGTACGCCAGGGCTCCGCCCAGGATGACCAGGCGCAGGACGTCGATCCCGTCCCGCACCACCGGTGTCCAGTCCCCCAGCACCAGCCTGCGCGCGTCCACGTGCGAGTCCTACCCGACATCCGGCCGTTCCTCCCGGCCGGGGCCCGGCGCCGGCGGAGCAGCTCGGGCCAGAGTTCAGTCAGGCAGCCGCCGGCCCCCGCAGCACCCGGTGACCTCGACCCACTCGCACAGCCCGAACTGCACAGATCCGCTGGTCAGGGACGGAGGATCCGCCGATGACGCCTCCAGACGACGATCCGCCACCTTTCTGACCCCGCACGAGGACGCGTCCCGGCTCGGGCCGGGGTCGCCGGGCCGACATGCGCGGTGTCCGCGCCGCTCGTCGTGGTCCAGCAGCCCGGGAGCGCCGGACAGCGGTGTGCGGTCCATCGGTGGACGGAGACCGACGTCCGCCGACCAACCGGCACACCGCCGTCAGGTCAGGGAGCGCACGCCCGCGACGTCGTACTCGGCCACCGACGCCGACAGCATCGCCGCGCCCTGCTCGTCGCTGGGCCCGCTGCCGCGGAACGCCTCGACGGCCGCCTGCGTCTCCCAGCGCTCGTAGACGACGATCCGACCGGGGTCCACCAGGTCGGCGGTGATCGCGAAGTCGAGGCAGCCCGGCGCGCGCCGGGCTGCCTCGACGACCGCCACGCAGCCGGCCAGGTAGGCCTCGCGTTCCCCCGGGTCGACCATGAGGTGTCCCGCGACGATGACCATGCGCTGCTCCTCCGTGGGGTGCGGCTCTGAGAGGACGTTGCGGACGTGGATCCTCGAGCGCTGACCGCCTGCGAGGCGCCAGCGCAGCACCGCGGTCGTCCGGCAGCCGGCGAGGACGGCGGCTCTCGCCTCGCGGCCGACCCGTTCGGTTCAGCCCTCTGCCCTCCCCCGTCGCCACGCCAGCACGGTTGCGAGGGCAGGGCAGGCCGCCAGCGCGAGAAGCCCCGTCGACGGACCGGCGACGGCCCCGATCCCGGCAACGGTCGCTGTCCCGACGCCACCCCCCAGCAGGAAGAGCAGGGTCGCCACGCCCAGAGCCACGCCCCGGTCAGCGGCGGGGACAGCCGCGCTGACGATCCGGATGAGGGCGGGCTGACCCAGGCTGAACGCTGCGGACACCACGGCGACGGCCGCGGCCAGCAACACGGGCAGCCGGGCTGCGGCGAGGACCAGCGCGAGAGTCGTCAGGGCGCTGGCCAGGGCGAGGCTGCGGAAGCCCCCCAGACGGTCGAGCAGCCGGCCGGCGTAGCGCGATCCGACCAGACCGGCGGCCGCCGCCGGGACCAGGACGGCTCCCGTGAGCAGCGTCGACCAGCCGCGAGCAGCCAGTTCGGTCGGTACCACCAGCAGGAGCCCGAACCACCCCGCCGGCACGACCGCGGCACACAGCGCCGCGAAGACCGGCCTGCGCGCGCTGATGACCCGGCGCGGGAGGAACCCGTCCGGCCGCCTGCGCACGTGCAGCACAGCCGCCGGGCCGCTGACCGCGAGCAGCGCTCCGCCGACGACTGCCACCACCGCGCCGTTGGCAGCGGACTGGACCAGCAGCACCACACCCGAGGCGAACGCGACGACCAGTCCGGCACCGAGGAGGTCGAACCGCCCGCCCTGCCCTCGCCGGCTCGCCGAAGGAGCCACGAGCGGCAGGAGCAGCAGGCCGGTGGCGGGCAGGGCGAGGACCGCTCGCCACCCCAGCGAGCTCTCCAGCAGCCCGCCGAGGAAGGGACCGAGCGCGCCGCCCGCAGCTGCGAAGCCTGCGACGCGGGCGAGTGCCGAGGCCTGCACCGCTCCGGAGAAGCGACTCGTCAGCAGCGCCGTGGCCAGGACCGGGACCGCGCCGGCGCCGGCCCCCTGCAGCACACGACCGAGCAGCAGCACCGGCAGGCTCGTCGCCGCCGCGGCCAGCAGCGCACCGCCGGCCATCAGCCCACCGCCGGCGAGCAGCGGCCGACGGACACCGGCCACGTCCGCCAGCCGGCCGTAGACGGCGGTGGTGACCGCCAGGGCCAGGACGTAGCCGCTGAGCGCCCAGGCCGTGGCCCCCGGCGAGACGTCGAGATCCGCGCCGACCGCGGGCAGCGCCACGGCTGCGGCCGACGACCCGCTGCCGGCCAGGGCGAACAGGCCGCCCAGGACCAGCGCCAACCGGGACGCCGACTCCTCCGGCGACGCGGCACGCTCCCCGACTCCTTCCGGAACGAGGGGACGGCACGGCACGCCGGCAGCAGACGCGACGAGCGGCGCGGCCTGTTCGGTGCACCCCGTGGCGTCCGCCGCCGGCGCAGTCACCGGCTCGGGATCCGGCCGATCGCGCCCGGTCACCGGGGCATCATGGCAGCGCCGGCGGACAGCAGCAGCACGGCGCCGGTCGAGACCGCCGGCACGCCGGTGGCCTGCACGGTTGCGACCTCCTGCCGGGACACGGGTGCCGTGACGGATCAGGCGGGGCGCGCCCTTGGTCAGCAGACCGGGCGAACGCGCGACTGGTTCCGGGCCGACCCGGCACCACTCACCGCAGGCCACCGCCACCAGCAGCCACTCGAACTGGGCAGCCGCGTGCCAGGGTGCCGTGATGACCGGTGCGGTGCTCGCTGTGCTCGCCAGTCTCTGCTACGGATCGTCGGACATCGTGGCCGGGGTGGCCGCCCGGCGGGTGACGCCCATCGCCGTCGCGCTGTGGGGCCATGGGATCGGCACCGCGGTGGTGGTGGCGGCGACCGTCGTGGTCGCGGGTCGCCCCACGTGGGGGGCGTTCGGTCCCGGCGTACTGGCCGGCGGAGTCGCCGGACTCGGGCTGTTGCTCTACTACGGTGCGCTGCGCAGAGGTCAGGTGTCGGTGGTGACCCCGCTGGCGGCCACTGGCGTCGCCGTACCGGTGCTCGTGGGCGCCGTCACCGGTGAGGTACCCGGCCTCGTCGGATGGGTCGGTCTGGTCATCGCCGCCGTCGGGGTACTCACCCTCGCCCGCACCCGCAGCGCCGGAGACGAGCCCGCGCCGCCGTGCCCCGGTGCCCGGCCGGGCTGTCCTGACGAGCAGGGCGCCCGCTCCCCCCGGCTGTCTCCGGCCGTGGCTGCGCTGCTGGCCGCCCTCTCGTTCGGCGCCGCCTTCGTCCTGATCGACGTCGGCGCCTCGGCCGGGTCGCCGCTGTGGGTCGCCGCCGGCCTGCAGATCGGCGGACTGGCCGGGTTGCTGCCCGTCGCCGTGTCCGGGTCGCTGCGGCGGTTGAGGGTGCCCGGCCGAGCCCTGGCCGGGGTGCTCGGCGCCGGGCTGCTGGCCGCCGCCGGGGACGTCGCACTCGCGCAGGCCTTCCCCCGGGGCTCGCTGCCCGTGGTGAGCGTGCTGGGGAGTCTGGACTCCGTCGTCAGCGTCCTGCTGGCCCAACTGGTGCTCCGAGAGAGACTCCGCCTGCTGCAGACGGCCGGGATCACCGGCGCACTGGTCGGCGCGCTCCTGCTGGCTGCGAGCTGATCCTCGACAGGCCTCTCGCGGCGACAGCCGATCACTGCGGCGACGCTCATCGGTCGCCGCAGTGGTCGGCTCTCAGCGGAGGACGACGAGCAGGTCACCGCCCTCCACCTGCTGGACGGTGCTGATCGCCAGCCGCTCCACCGTGCCGGCGGTCGGGGCGGTGATCGCGGCCTCCATCTTCATCGCCTCGATGGTGGCGATCGGCTGGCCGGCGTCGACGGTGTCGCCCTCCTTGACCTGCAGGGTGACCACGCCGGCGAAGGGGGCGGCGACCTGGCCGGGG
>DASQNB010000006.1:0-8842 GCA_035645175.1 Geodermatophilus sp. | reverse complement strand
CAGCGTCAGCGTCGCCGGGGTGGACGTCGCCGCCGACCCGGTCACCGCGCGCAGCCGGCTGTCGGTGGTGCCGCAGCGGTCCAACCTGGACCGCGCGCTCACCGCCCGCCAGAACCTGGTCTTCCACGCCGCCTACCACGGCGTCGGCCGGGCCGAACGCAACCGCCGGGCCGACGCGCTGCTCGAGCAGCTGGGCCTGGGCGGGCGCGGCGGTGACAAGGTCGACGACTACTCCGGCGGCATGGCGCAGCGGCTGCTCATCGCCCGCGCGCTCATGCACGCGCCGCAGGTGGTCTTCCTCGACGAGCCGAGCACCGGGCTGGACCCGCAGGCCCGGCTGTTCGTGTGGGACCGGGTGCGGGAACTGCGCGACGGCGGGGTGACGGTGGTGCTCACCACGCACGACATGGACGAGGCGGCGGCGCTCAGCGACCGGGTCGGGATCATGGACCACGGCCGGCTGCTCGCCCTGGACACCCCGGCCGCGCTCACCCGCTCGCTGCCGGGCAGCGCCACGCTCGACATCGACGTCGAGCGCGCGCCCGGGGACACCGACGAGGCGGTGCTGACGGCCCTCGGTCAGCTGGCCGAGCGGGTCGAGCAGGTCGCCGACGGCTCCGGGCTGCGCGCCCGCCTCTACCTCTCCGGGGACGCCGCGGCGCTGGTCGGCCCGGTGTCGGAGGCCCTCGGCGCCCGGCGCGCGCGGCTGACCGGCGTGCGGATCGGCGAGCCCAGCCTCGAGGACGTCTTCCTCAGCCTGACCGGACGGGAGCTGCGATGAGCACGGACACGGCCCCACCGGGCCTGGTGGCCGGGGTCGGGGACCCCGCACCGAGCCCGCCGGCAGTCGGCCGGGCGTTCCGCGCGCTGCTGTGGCGCGACGTCTTCGTCACCGGCCGCGAGCTGGTGCCCTTCCTGCTGCAGGTCGTGCTGCAGCCGGTGTTCCTGCTGTTCGTCTTCGGCAAGGTGCTCGTCGAGCTCGGCTTCGCCACCGACCAGTACACCGACGTGCTGCTGCCCGGCGTCATCGCGCTGACCGCCTTCCTCACCGCCCTGCAGAACACCGCGTTCCCGCTGGTCATCGACTTCTCGTTCACCAAGGAGATCGAGGACCGGCTGCTGGCGCCGCTGCCCACCGCCCTGGTCGCGGTGGAGAAGGTGGTGTTCTCGCTGCTGCGGGCGCTGGTCGCCGCGGCGGTGATGTTCCCGATCAGCCTGTGGGTGCTCGGCACGCTGCCCGTGGAGTGGTCCGACCTGCCGGTGCTGACCGCGTTCCTGGTGCTCGGCTCGCTGGTCGGCGCGGTGATGGGCATGACGCTGGGGACGTTCGTGAAGCCCAACCGGATCAACGTCGTCTTCGCCGTCGTCCTGACGCCGCTGCTGTTCACCGGCTCCACGCAGTTCCCGTGGCAGTCGCTGGACTCCCTGCGCTGGTTCCAGGTCGTCTGCTCGCTCAACCCGCTGACCTACGTCAGCGAGGCGCTGCGGGCGCAGATGGCGCCGGATGTGCCGCACCTGCCGCTGGAGCTGTGCGCCCTGGCCCTGGCCGGCTTCCTCGTCGTCTTCGGCGTGACCAGCCTGGTCGGCTTCCGCCGCCGCGCCCTGGACTGAAGAAAGGACCCCGTCCTCCCCACCCCTCGCCAGCTCGGGGCGGGCCCCTGGACGGGGCCTCCCTCCGGGTCCCCTCGCAGGCTCGGGGCCGCCCTGGAGGGGGCCGACCGTGACCTCCCGTGCCCGTAACCTCCCGTGCCATGGAGTTCCGGACGACGGTCGTGCAGAGCGGGAAGACGGCGACGGGCCTGCAGGTGCCCGACGACGTCGTCGCGGCCCTGGGCGGCGGGAAGCGGCCGCCGGTGGCGGTCACCCTGGGCACGTACGGCTACCGGACCACGGTCGCGCCGATGGGCGGGGCGTCCTGGATCCCGCTGGCCGCCGAGCACCGCGAGGCCGCGGGCGTGCAGGCCGGCCAGGAGGTCGACGTCCGGGTGGAGCTGGACACCGCGCCGCGGGAGACCCCGCTGCCCGAGGACCTCGCCGCCGTGCTCGACGAGGACGCGACCGCCTTCTTCTCCGGTCTGGCGGCCTCGCACCGCAAGGAGTGGGTGCGCTGGATCGAGGAGGCCAAGAAGCCCGAGACCCGCGCCGCCCGGGTCGAGAAGACCGCCGAGGCGCTGCGCGCGGGCCGCAGGACCCGCTAACGCAACGTCGGGATCCAGTCGGCCAGCGCCCGGCCGATCTCGTGCGGGGAGTCCTCGGGCACGAAGTGCGACCCCGGCACGGTCACCTCGGTCAGCGCCGCCCACTTCCGCACGAACGCGCGCTGGCGACCCACCAGGATCGAGCCCGGCTCGGCGTTGATGAACAGCTTGGGGACGTCGCTGGTGCGCAGCCACTGGCCGTACCGGGACACGACGTCGCGCACCCGCGGCGGCACGTTCTCGATCGGCAGCTGCCGCGGCCACTCCAGCGTCGGCCAGCGGTGCCCCGGCTCGGCGAAGGGCTCGCGGTACCGGTCGTGGGCCTCGGGGCTCAGGCCGCGGGCCACGGACGCCGGCAGGATCCGCTCCACGAACACGTTCTTCTCCAGCACCGCCGCCTCGCCGTCCGGGCCGCGCATGGTCCGGAAGACGTTCCGCGCGCCGGCCGGCCAGTCGGCCCAGGTCAGCGGGGTGACCAGCGCCTCGGTGAAGGCGATGCCGCGGACCGACTCGGGGTGCCGGTGCGCCCAGTCGAAGCCCAGCGCCGAGCCCCAGTCGTGCAGCACGAAGGTGACCCGCTCGGTGGCGCCGACCTCCTCGAGGAAGCGCTCCAGGAAGCCCGCGTGGGCGGAGAAGGAGTAGCTGCCCCGGCCGGGGTCGGGCAGCTTGTCCGACTCGCCCATGCCGATCAGGTCCGGTGCCAGGCAGCGGCCCAGGTGCTGCACGTGCGGGATGACGTTGCGCCACAGGTAGGACGACGTGGGGTTGCCGTGCAGGAAGACGATCGGATCCCCCTCCCCGACGTCGACGTGGGCCATCTGCAGGTTCCCGTCGGCCCGGCGGTCGACCCGGGTGCGCCGGCGGGGGAACGGGTCGTCGGGCGAGACGTCGTCGGCGGCCATGCCTGCGATCCTCACCCATCCCCCGGCGCGGCACCGCGCGGGGTGGGCAGCCCGGCCGCCTGCCGTGCGGCGGCCTCGATGCGGGCGCGGAACGCCGCCCACTCCGCCGGCCCGCGCTCGGGCAGGTTGCCGTTGCCCGGGCTCATGCCGACGCGGCCGTCGATCAGCTCGCGCAGGACGTCCGCGTGGCCGGCGTGCCGGGCGACCTCCACGCAGGTGTGCACCAGGATGGTGTGCAGCGTCGGGTGCCGGCGCTCCTCCCGCCACCACGGCACCTCGCCGACGGCGTCGAGCGGCAGCGCCTCGACGGTCGCGTCGGCGTGCGCGGCGGAGAACCGGTACAGCTCGACGACCGCGGCCCGGCTCTCGTCGGCCGTGGCCCACATGTCGGCGTCCTCCTCGCCGCCGTCCTCCCACGGGTAGGTGTGCCCGCTGGGCCGGCCGAACACCTCGCCGAAGTAGCCCAGCTGCACGTTGGCGACGTGCTTGACCAGGCCCAGCAGGCTGGTGCCGGTCGGCGTCATCGGCCGCCGGACGTCGTACTCGCCCAGGCCGTCGAGCTTGGCCAGCAGGTCGGCCCGCCGGATGCGCAGGTAGCCGAGCAGCTCCTCCTTGGGGTCCACCCGGCCAGCCTCGCCGATGCCGGCCGCGCTGTCAGGCCCGGGCGACCAGCCCCTCGGACACCAGCCAGTCCAGCGCCACGTCGGCGGGGTCCTCACCGGCGACGTCCACCCGCGCGTTGAGCTGCTGCAGCACGTCGTCGGTGAGCAGCGGGGTGATCTGCGCGAACACCTCGGCGATGCCCGGGTGCTGCTCGAGGGTCTCGGTCAGCACGACCGGGGCGACGTTGTAGGCCGGGAAGAAGGCGCGGTCGTCCTCGAGCACGGTGAGGTCCAGCGCCGGGATGCGGCCGTCGGTGGTGAAGACCTCGCCGAAGTTGCACAGCCCGTTGTCGGTGGCGGTGTACACCGCGCCGGTGTCCAGGATGTTGACGTTGTCCCGCGGCACACCCTGCGGGTCGCCGAGCGGGATGCCGTACGCCTCGAGCATCGGCTCGAAGCCGTCGCTGCGGGTGGCGAACTCCGACTCGACGCAGAACGTGCGCTGCTCCACCGGCAGGGCGGCGATGTCGGACAGCGAGTCGATGCCGCCCAGCTCCGGCACCGCCTCGCTGCGGACGGCGAAGGCGTAGGTGTTGTTGGCCGGCGCGGGCGGCAGCCAGGTCAGGCCGTTGGCCAGGTCGGCGTCCCGCACCGCCTCGTACTGCTCCTGCCGGTCGGGGATCCCCGTGGGCATCCCCAGGTAGTTCAGCCAGCCGGTGCCGGTGTACTCCCACTGCACCTCGACCTCGCCGTCGAGCATCGCCGCCCGCGCCGGCGCCGCTCCCGGGATGCCGCTGCGGTCGGTGACGTCGAACCCGGCGGACTGGAGGGCGATCACCGCGATCTTGCCGAGGATCAGTGCCTCGGTGAAGTTCTTGGTGCCCACCACGACCTCGGCTCCCTCCGCGCCGGGGATCGGCTGGATCTGCGCCGGCGCGGCCTGCGGGGTGAAGGTGTTGGCGCTCTCCAGGCCGCAGCCGGTCAGCAGGGCGGTGGCCGCGAGCAGGGCGGCGGCGGGGCGGCGGATGCGCATCCTCACAGTCCCTTCGGCCGGGCGACGTGCTCGACGACGCGGCCCAGCCAGTCCACGGCGAGGGCCAGCAGGGCCACGAGCACCGCCCCGCTGACCAGCAGCGAGTCCAGCGACAGCGTGATGCCGGTGTTGATCAGGACGCCCAGGCCGCCACCGTCGATGAAGGTGGCCAGCGTCGCCGTGCCCACGAGCAGCACCAGTGCGGTCCGCACCCCGGCCAGCACGACCGGGACGGCGAGCGGCAGCTCGACGCGGAACAGGACGGCGGCAGCGCTCATGCCCATCCCCCGTCCGGCCTCCACCAGGCGCGGGTCGACGCCCTGGATGCCGACCAGCGTGTTGCGGAGCACGGGCAGGGCGGCGTAGACGACCAGCGCGACCACCGTCGTCCTGAAGCCGAAGCCGAGCCAGGTGGCCAGCAGGACGAACAGGCCGATCGCCGGCGCGGCCTGGCCGGTGTTGGCCACGCCGGTGATGACCGGGCTGAGCCGGCGCAGCGGCCGCCGGGTGAGCGCGATGCCGAGCGGCACCGCGATCACCAGCACGATCACCGCGGCGGTGACGGTGAGCAGGAGGTGCTCGCGGGTGCTCCGCCACAGCGCCGTCCAGCCCAGCTGCCGGGCCTCGGTCTCGGTCAGCGAGGCGTTCAGCCGCCACAGCACGAAGGCGAGCAGGCCGACGGCGACCAGCAGCGGCTGGACGGCGAGGGCGCGCCAGGCGCCGCGTCCGGACCCGGCCGATGCCTCGTCGGCGCGCCGGGTCGCCGACTCCGGGGCGTCCAGCGGCGCGTTCTCGGTGGCGACGGTCACCCGGCCACCTCCGCCCGGGAGCGCTGGATCGCCGCCATCACGCTCTCGACCTTGAGCACCCCCGCCAGGGCGTCCCGCCGGCCGGTGACGACCACCCCGCCCTGGCTGGCGGCGAGCATGGCGTCCAGCGCGTCGTTCAGCGTGGAGCGCAGCCCGACCACGGGCAGCCGCTGGTCCACGGTGGCCGGCACGGTCGTCGTCCGGCTGAGCTCGGCCAGCGTCGGCCAGCTGACCGGCCGGCCGCGCTCGTCCAGCACGACGACGAAGTCGTGCCCCGCGGCGCGGGCCGCGGCGACGGCCCGCGCCGAGTCGGCACCGACGGTCGCCGTCGCGACCTGCTGCAGCTCGACGTCGGACACCCGCGTCAGCGTGAGCTGCTTGAGCGTGGCGCCGGCGCCGACGAAGTCGGCGACGTACTCCTCGGCGGGCTCGGCCAGGATCCGCTCCGGGGTGTCGTACTGCACCACCCGCGCGCCGACGTCGAAGACGACGATCCGGTCGCCGAGCTTCACGGCCTCGTCGAAGTCGTGGGTGACGAACACGATCGTCTTGCCCAGCTCCTCCTGGATGCGCAGCAGCTCGTCCTGCAGGCGCTGGCGGGTGACCGGGTCGACGGCGCCGAAGGGCTCGTCCATCAGCAGCACCGGCGGGTCGGCGGCCAGGGCGCGGGCGACACCCACGCGCTGCTGCTGCCCGCCGGAGAGCTCGCGGGGGTAGCGGTCCCGGTAGACCGCCGGGTCCAGGCCGACCAGGTCCAGCAGCTCCTCGACGCGGGCGGCCGTGCGCCGCTTGTCCCAGCCGAGCATCCGCGGGACCAGGCCGACGTTGGTGGCGACGGTCATGTGCGGGAACAGCCCGCCGGCCTGGATCACGTAGCCGATCCGGCGGCGCAGCTGGTCGGGGTCCTGGTCGGTGACGTCCTCGTCGCCCAGGTGGATCCGCCCGCCGGATGGCTCGATCAGCCGGTTGAGCATCTTCAGCAGGGTGGTCTTCCCGCAGCCGGACGGGCCGACGAACATGACCGTCTCCCCGGCGGGGATCTCCAGGTCGACGTCGTCCACGGCCGGGCGGTCCTGTCCCGGGTACCGCTTGGTCACCCCGTCGAGGCGGATCGACACGCCGCTGACCCGGCGAGCCGGGGCGGTGTCGGACGTCGAGGTGTCGGGTGTCGAGGTGTCGGGTGTCGAGGTCTCAGACACGGATCCCCCTGGAGGTGGTGAGGCGACCGGCCAGCACGAGCAGCAGGTCGAGGACGAGGGCCAGCAGGACGATCGCGATCGTCCCGACCAGCGTGGAGTTGAGGGCGTTGGCGCCGCCCAGCCGGGAGAGGCCGGAGAAGATCAGGCCACCCAGGCCCGGCCCGAGGACGTAGGCGGCGATGGCCGCGATGCCCATGACCATCTGGGTGGAGATCCGGATGCCGGCGAGGACGACCGGCCAGGCCAGCGGCAGCTCGACGCGCAGCAGGACGGCGAGCCGGCTCATCCCGATGCCCCGGGCCGACTCGACCAGGGAGCGGTCCACCCCGGCCAGCCCGACGACGGCGTTCCGGAGCACCGGCAGGGCAGCGTAGAAGGTCACGGCGATGACCGCCGGGGTGATCCCGAACCCGAACGGGGCCAGCAGGATGCCCAGCAGCGCGAAGGCCGGGATGGTCAGGCCCACCGCCGAGACCCCGTTGGCCACTGACGTGGCGGCCGGGCTGCGGTAGACCAGGACGGCCAGGACGAGGGCGATCAGCGTCCCGAGCACGACGCACTGCAGCACGAGGCTCACGTGCTGGAAGGCCTGGAAGGCGATGAGCTCACGGCGCTCGACCACGTAGTCCCACATGCGGCGGCACCTCTCCGTGCCCCACCGGTCGTGGCGGGGCCCTCGTCGTCGTTCGTCTCCGGGTGCGTCCCGGACGACCGCAACCCCCGCCGGTGTGGCGGCCGGGAGCTGCGCCGCGCGTCCCCCGCGGCGGAGGAGGTCCACCCTCCCCGGACGGCGCGAACAGTCGCCGTACTCGCGTCGCTCGACGCTGCCACAGGCCCGGGCCGGTGGCGACTCGATCTCCGTTGCGATGCTGGAACACGTCGCTGCAGGTCAGCGCTCCGGGCAACGCGACCGGGTGACCGCAGCACCCTTTTGCTTGACCCTGACGCAACGTCAGGCCGTGCACTGGTGGGCGTCGAGGAGGGAGGGACCCGTGAACGTGGGAGAGGTCGCGGCACTGGCCGGGGTGACGGTGCGCACGCTGCACCACTACGACCGGATCGGGCTGCTGTCGCCGTCCGGCCGGACGGCGGCAGGCTACCGACGGTACGCGCCGACGGACCTGGACCGGCTGCACCAGGTGCTGGTCTACCGCGAGCTCGGGTTCCCCCTCGAGGAGGTCGCGACCCTGCTCGACGACCCCGCCGCCGACCCGGCCGAGCACCTGCGCCGCCAGCACCGGCTGCTGCTCGACCGGATGGAGCGGACGCGGGCGATGGTCGCGGCCGTCGAGAAGGAGATGGAGGCACGGCACATGGGGATCTCGCTGACCCCGGAGGAGCGGTTCGAGCTGTTCGGGGACTGGCTGCCCGAGGAGTACGAGGCCGAGGCCGAGGAGCGCTGGGGCGACACCGAGGCCTGGGCGCAGTCCCAGCGGCGGACGCGGAGCTACTCGAAGGAGGACTGGGTCCGCATCAAGGCCGAGGGGGAGGACGTCGAGCGGCGCTTCGCCGAGGCCCTGCGCTCCGGCGTCCCGGCCGACTCGGAGCAGGCGATGGAGCTCGCCGAGGAGCACCGGCAGCAGATCAGCCGGAACTTCTACGACTGCCCACCCGAGATGCACGCCGGCCTCGGCCGGATGTACGTCGAGGACGAGCGGTTCACCGCCCACTACGAGCAGCTCGCACCGGGCCTGGCGCAGTACGTGAGCACCGCCGTCCAGGCCAACGCCGCCCGCCAGGACGGCTGAAGAAGGGCCCTCCTGCCGCCGCGGTCAGGGCGGCTGACCGGTCCGGCGAGATCTGCACACTGGTCGCCATCAGACCCCTGATGGGCGCCAGTGTGCAGATCCCGCCCACTCAGACGCGGATCAGCAGCTCCCCGTGCAGCATCCCGAGCCAGCCGTCGTCGGCCGCGGCCCAGCGCAGCCAGGCGACAGCGACCTGCTCGAGCTCGTCGCGCGTGGCCAGCCCGTGGGCGAGTGCCTGCTCGGCGAAGGACGACGCCGTCGCCCGGCCGGCCCAGGAACTCCCCCACCACTCCCGCTCGGCCGCCGACGCGTGGCACCAGGCGCCGGCGGTCGCGGTGACGTCGCGCAGCC
>DASQNB010000005.1:0-2553 GCA_035645175.1 Geodermatophilus sp. | reverse complement strand
GGGTGAGCGAGCATCACCGCGAGGAGTGCGGGAGCCCGGAGCCGAGCAGTGACCATCGAGGCACCCGGGCCGGGGCGGGACGGCGCGGCCTACGCCGACCGCTTCGCGGCCGAGACGCCCGCGCTGGTGTCGGCCCGCTCCTACGCGGTGGGGCTGTCCGGCGCGCCGCCCGTGACGCCGGCGGTGGGCGCCACCCTCGCCGTGCTGGCCGCCGGCGCCGCGGCCCACACGGTCGTCTCCATCGGCAGCGGGGGCGGCGTCGCCGGGCTGTGGCTGCTGCAGGGCATGCGGCCCGACGGCGTCCTGACCGTCCTGGACAGCGACGCCGAGGCACTGCGCGCCACCCGCCGGGCCTTCGCCGAGGCCGGTCACCCACCGGGCCGCACGCGGATGATCTTCGGGACGACCGGCGAGGTCCTCCCCCGTCTCTCGCCGGGTGCCTACGACATGGTCGTCGGCACCGCGGCGCCCACCCAGTACGCCGCGCACCTGGGCGCGCTGCTCGAGCTGGTCCGGGTCGGCGGCACGGTGGTGTGCCACGGGCTGCTGGACGGCGACCGGATCGCCGACCCCCGCGCGCGCGACGAGCAGACGACGGCCTGGCGGGACGTCGCCCGCACGGTCCGCGAGCACGACGACCTGACCCGCGCCGTCCTGCCGATCGGCGCGGGTCTGCTGGTGGCCACCCGGCGCCGCTGAAGAAGGACCCCGTCCTCCTCACCGCTCGCACGCTCGCGGCGAGCCTCTGGACGGGGCCAGCTTGGGACGGGGTCCTTCTTCAGGCGAACTCGTACTCGGCCACCGGCGCCCACGGCCCGCCCAGGTAGCGCCACAGGCCCAGGCCGCGCGCACCGACCCGGTACGGCACGAACTCCGCGGTCAGCCGGTCCAGCAGCGCGCGGGCGACCGCCGGCTCCACCTTGTTCTGCACGGTCACGTGCGGGGCGTGCCGCTGCCGGTCCTGCGGGGTCAGCATCGACGACCAGGCCCGGGCCAGGCTCGCGCGCAGGGCGGTCAGCTCCGGGGCGTCGAGCGTGTAGGCCACCCCGCGGCCGAGGGACCGCACGCCGCTGACGGCCACGTCGAACGCCGGCCGGTCCGCCGCGGAGGCCAGGTCGGCGGCCACCAGGTCGACCTCCGCCCCCGGCAGCGCGTGGAAGAGCGTCACGTGCGCGGCGAGGTGGTTGCGGTCGGCCGGGAAGTGCGCCGCGCGCAGCCGGTCGAACCGCTCCTGGGCCGACGGCTCCAGCAGCAGCGTGACGATCAGTGGAAGAAGGACCCCGTCCCTCTCCCCCCTCGCAGGCTCGGAGCGAGCCTCCGGACGGGGCCGCTCAGCGATGGGCGCGCGCACCCTTGCCCAGGACCGTCACGCCACCGGTGCTGACGTGGTAGCGCTCGCGGTCGGCGGCCAGGTCCACGCCGATGCGCGCCCAGTCCGGGACGACGACGTTCTTGTCGAGGATGGCCCGGCGGACGTAGGCGCCCTCGCCGACGTACACCCCGTCCATCAGCACGCTGTCCTCGACCCGCGCGCCCCGCTCGACGCGCACCCCGGGCGAGACGACGGAGTTGTGCACCGACCCGCCGCCGATGATCGCGCCGGCGCTGACCATCGACTCCTCGGCCCGCCCGCCGAGCACGAACTTCGCCGGCGGCTGCTGCGGCGGCAGGGTGAGGATCGGCCAGCGGTCGTTGTAGAGGTTGAAGACCGGGGTGACCGACACCAGGTCCATGTGCGCGTCGAAGTAGGAGTCGATCGTCCCGACGTCGCGCCAGTAGCCGTGGTCGCGCTCGGTGGCACCGGGGACGACGTTGGTGGAGAAGTCGTAGACCCAGGCGTCCCCGGCGTCGGCGAACATCGGCATGATCGAGCCGCCCATGTCGTGCACCGAGTGCTCGTCCTCGCCGTCCTTGCGCAGCGCCTCGAGCAGGGCGTCGGTGGTGAAGACGTAGTTGCCCATGGAGGCGAAGCTCTCCTCGGGCGAGTCCGGCAGCCCCGGCGGGTCGGCCGGCTTCTCGAGGAAGCCGCGCACCCGGCCGTCGGCGTCGGCGTCGATGACGCCGAACTCGGTGGCCTCGTGGCGGGGCACCCGCAGCCCCGCGATGGTGACCCCGGCGCCGGTCCGCAGGTGCTGGTCGATCATCTGCGCCGGGTCCATCCGGTACACGTGGTCGGCACCGAAGACGACGACGATGTCGGGCCGGGCGTCGTAGATCAGGTTGAGGCTCTGCAGGATCGCGTCGGCGCTGCCGGTGTACCAGCGCGGGCCGAGGCGCTGCTGCGCGGGCACCGGGGTGATGTAGTTGCCGAGCATCTGCGACAGCCGCCACGTCGTGGTGATGTGCCGGTCGAGGCTGTGGCTCTTGTACTGGGTGAGCACCGCGATCTGCCGGATGTCGGCGTTCACCAGGTTGGACAGGACGAAGTCGATGAGCCGGTAGTTGCCGCCGAAGGGCACCGCCGGCTTGGCCCGGTCCTGCGTCAGGGGGGCCAACCGCTTGCCCTCTCCGCCGGCCAGGACGATGCCGAGAACCCGAGGACCGCCACGCATG
>DASQNB010000004.1:0-5220 GCA_035645175.1 Geodermatophilus sp. | reverse complement strand
GCCGAGTAACACGTGCTGGAAGAGGCGCTCGAGCACCTGGTCAAGGGCATCGTCGACCACCCCGAGGACGTCACGGTCGACCTGCTGAGCAACCGTCGCGGCAAGACCCTCGAGGTCCGGGTGCACCCCGACGACCTCGGCAAGGTCATCGGCCGCGGCGGCCGCACCGCCAAGGCGCTGCGCACGGTGATGACCGGGGTGGGTGGCCGCGGCCTGCGGGTCGACGTCGTCGACACCGACGGGCGCTGAGCGCCTCACCTCGAGCACTCCCCGGTGAGCACCGAACCGAACGACCCCACCGACACCGTGGTGGTCGGCCGCATCGGCCGGCCCCACGGTGTCCGTGGTCTGGCCACCGTCGAGGTGCGCACCGACGACCCCGACCTCCGGTTCGCGCCGGGACAGGTGCTGGCCACCGACCCGGCCGAGCGCGGTCCGCTGACCGTGGTGGACAGGCGCTGGCACAGCGGGACCCTGCTGCTGCAGCTCGCGGGACCGTCCGGTGAGGTCTACGACACCCGCGAGGCCGTCGACGCCCTCCGCAACACCCTCCTGCTCGTCCCGGTCGCCGACCTCCCGGAGATCGAGGACCCCGACTCGTTCTACGACCACCAGCTGGTCGGCCTGCAGGCACGGCTGCCCGACCACACGGTCGTGGGTGAGGTGACCGCGGTCCGGCACGAGGCCCAGGACCTGCTGGTCGTCCGGCGCCCGGACGCCGCCGATGCACTGATCCCGTTCGTGTCGGCGATCGTGCCGACGGTCGACCCGGTCGGCGGCTTCCTCGTCGTCGACCCGCCCGAGGGGCTGCTCGACCTGTGAGCGGCTCCGTCATCGAGCCGGCTCCTCCGGCGGGGAGCGGGTCCGGAGCGCCGAGTGCGCCGTTCCGCGTCGACGTGGTCACGATCTTCCCCGAGTACCTGGCCCCGCTGCGGCAGTCGCTGCTGGGCAAGGCCGCCGGGCGCGGCCTGGTCAGCGTGGGCGTGCACGACCTGCGGCAGTGGACCGACGACGTCCACCGGACCGTGGACGACGCGCCCTACGGCGGCGGCCCCGGCATGGTGATGAAGCCCGAGCCGTGGGCCCGGGCGATCGAGGCCGTGCGGCCGCCGGGCACCCGGCTCGTCGTGCCGACCCCCGCCGGCCGGCCGTTCACCCAGGCCCTGGCCGCCGAGTGGGCCACCGAGCCCGGCCTGGTCTTCGCCTGCGGGCGCTACGAGGGCATCGACCAGCGGGTCGCCGACTGGGCCGCCGGCGCCGGGCCGGTGTCGGAGGTCTCGATCGGGGACTACGTGCTGGCCGGCGGTGAGTCCGCGGTGCTGGTCATGGTGGAGGCGGTGACCCGCCTGCTGCCCGGCGTCGTCGGCAACCGGGAGTCGGTCGAGTACGACTCGCACGCCGACGGCCTGCTCGAGGGCCCCTCCTACACCCGGCCGGCGTCCTGGCGCGGCCACGACGTCCCGCCGGTGCTGCTCTCCGGCGACCACGCCGCGATCGCCCGGTGGCGCCGGGTGGAGTCCCTGCGGCGGACGGCGGCCCGGCGGCCGGACCTGCTCGCGGCACTGCCCGACGGTGCGCTGAGCGACGCCGACCGCGCCGTCCTCGGCGGGTGACCGGCCCCTCGCCCGACGGCAGGCCGCTGGTGCGGCCCACCGCGCGGGTCGTCGTCCTCGACCCCGCAGGGCGGGTGCTGCTGCTCGGCGCCCGGCTCACCGACCCCGCCGTCCCGCCGGGCGACGTGCTGTTCTGGTACACGCCCGGCGGCGGCGTGGAGCCGGGGGAGGGCGCGCGGGAGGCCGCGGCCCGGGAGCTGGCCGAGGAGATCGGCCTGGTGGTGGCGCCGGGGGAGCTCGAGGGTCCGGTGTGGTTCCGGCGGCACGTCGGGGAGTTCGCCGGCGTGCCGGTCGACTCCCGGGAGACCTTCTTCGTGCTGCGCGACGTCGTGCACGAGGTCGACCCGAGCGGACGCACGGAGCTCGAGCGGCTCGGCGACGAGCCGCACCGCTGGTGGAGTGCCGCGGAGGTCGCGGTCAGCCCCGTCCCGACGGCGCCGGCCGGGCTGGCCGACCTGCTCGAGGAGCTGCTGCGCGGCCCGTGGGCGGGGCCGCCGCGCTTCGTCGGCTGAGGATGTGGCACAGTAGAGAGCTGCTGCGGACGCATCGCATCGTCGACCCCGAACTCCTCCCGGAGTGCAGCTCCCCGGATCGGACAGCCGGGGCCGGCTGCTGTCCGCACCGCAACGAGACATGACCGCTAGGACAGGACTGCCGCGATGAACACCCTGGACGTACTCGACGCCGATTCGCTGCGCGCCGACATCCCCGAGTTCCGCCCGGGCGACACCGTGAAGGTGCACGTGCGCGTCATCGAGGGCACCCGCTCCCGGATCCAGGTCTTCCAGGGCGTCGTCATCCGCCGCCAGGGCGGCGGCATCCGCGAGACCTTCACCGTCCGCAAGGTCAGCTTCGGCGTTGGTGTCGAGCGCACCTTCCCGGTGCACACCCCGGTCGTCGAGAAGATCGAGGTGCTGACCCGCGGTGACGTCCGCCGCGCCAAGCTGTACTACCTCCGCGAGCTGCGTGGCAAGGCCGCCAAGATCAAGGAGAAGCGCGAGACCGTCTCTCGCTGACACGACGCAGGCGGGCCGGTCCGGCCTGACCACGGCGGGTCTCCCGCGGCCGTACGCTGGCTCTGATGAGCAGCGACCGGCCCGGGCGGCCCGCCGACGTCGTTCCGGAGGGGGAGGACCCCGGGTCGACCGGGCCCGCCGCCGACACCGGCCCCCTCCGCCCGGCCTCCGGCCGCCGCGCGCGCCGGCGCGAGCAGGAGGAGAAGAAGAGCTCGCTGCTGCGCGAGCTGCCGGTTCTCCTGCTGATCGCCTTCGTGCTCGCGCTGCTGGTGAAGACCTTCCTCGTCCAGGCGTTCTTCATCCCGTCGGGCTCGATGGAGCGGACGCTGCACGGCTGCCCCGGCTGCACGGGCGACCGGGTGCTGGTCAACAAGATCCCGTACTGGTTCGGTGAGCCCGAGGCGGGCGACATCGTCGTCTTCGAGGGGCCGGAGAGCTGGTCACCGGAGGTGCAGGTGGCCGAGCCGGGCAACTGGTTCTCCAGCAGCCTGCTGTGGCTCGGCCGCGCCATCGGGGTGGCCCCGCCCAGCGAGGACGACTTCGTCAAGCGGGTGATCGCCACCGAGGGCCAGACGGTGCAGTGCTGCGACGCCGAGGGCCGGGTCACCGTGGACGGCGAGCCGCTCGAGGAGCCCTACGTCTTCGAGAACACCCCGCTGGAGAGCCGGGCGTTCGGGCCCGTGACCGTCCCCGAGGGCCGGCTGTGGGTCATGGGTGACCACCGGTCGGCCTCGGCGGACTCCAAGCACCACATCGGCGACGAGTGGTCCGGAACGGTCGCGGTCGAGGACGTCATCGGCAAGGCGGCGCTGATCGTCTGGCCGCTGGACCGGTTCGGCACCCTGGCTTCACCCGACATCCAGGACACCGAGGCGGCCGGCGTCCCCGCCCACCCGATGCCGGTCTCCGGTCCGGCCGCGGTCGCCGCTCCCTACGCGCTGGGACTCGTGGGGGCCGCGCCGCTCACCGCCTGGCGACGGCGACGACGCCGGTCCCGCTCCGGCTGACGAGCCCCGCTCCGTCCCCGACCCGCACCTCCCGGTCCTCCCGGGGCGTGCGGGTCGAGTCGTCTCCGGGGGACGTCGCACGGAATGGCGTCGCCATGTCGACATGAATGCGAACGGTGACCATTCGAGCGTTACTCGTGTGACGTGGAGTTCACCCGATCGTGTCGAGTGAGCTGATTCGAGAAATGTTGGAAATGCATTAAAGCAACCGTCTCACCCGTCCGATGGAGTTCGTGAGAAGTTCCCCGAACGTGTGAAACGGAGTCAGTTGTGTCCGCACCCATGGCGAGCGCCGCCCGTGGCGTCACCCGCGTGCTCATCCTCGCCGACGCGCCCGTCCTGCGCCGTGGGCTGGTCAGCATGGTCAACGAGACCGCCGGCATGCAGTCGGTCGGCACCCCGGGCGAGCTGCGCCGCGCCCTCACGCTGGTCGAGACCGCCCGTCCCGACGCGGTGGTCGTGGAGCTGGGCTCGGGCCGTGCCGCGACCCTCAACGCCTGCCGCGACCTGCGCCGCCGGTACCCCCGGGTGACGATCGTGGCCCTGGGCACCTCCGAGGACCCTGCCGTGGTGAACGAGGCGCTGGCCGCCGGCGTCCGCGGCTACCTCATGATCAACACCTCGCCGACCCTGCTCGGCTGGGCGATCCTGGCCGCCCGCGCCGGCCGCACCGTCGTCGACCCGCAGATCCGCCGGGTGGAGCCCTCGGCCACTCCCGCCGCGAAGCCGCTCACCCCCGAGGTGCCGCTGACCCGCCGCGAGTCCGACGTCCTCGACGAGCTCGTCCAGGGCCAGTCGAACCGGCAGATCGGCCGCAACCTGTTCATCAGCGAGGACACCGTCAAGTCCCACGTCAAGGCCATCCTGCGCAAGCTGGGCGCCCGCGACCGGTCGCACGCGGTCTCGCTGGTCCTGTCCTCCCGCACCCCCGCCGCCTGCACCTGCGGCGCCCACGCCGCCCTGGCGCCCGCCGAGGCCTGAGAGAGGACCCCGTCCTCCTCGCCGTAGAAGGACCCCGTCCTCCCCGCCCCTCGCACGCTCGGGGCGGGACCCGGGACGGGGCCGCGGCGAGCCTCTGGACGGAGCCACCCTGCCCCCTGCCGCTCGCAGGCCCCCTCCGGGCGTGCCCTGAGCGTGCGAAGGGCTCGGGGAGGGGGTCCTTCCGCCTGCAGGGGAGCCGGGGGACCGTCGCCTCCTCGACGGTCCCCCGGGCGCTCGCCAGGCCGCTCCGGCGGCCGACGGTCCACGGGCCGGCCCCCTCTGACCCCGGGGGCCGGCCCCTGGCGCTCCCGGGGCCGCTGACGGCCCCCGGCACCGCTCCCTGCCCGGCGCGGGCGTCGTACTGTCGAGCCGCGATGGCCGTCCGTACCACCCCCGCTCCTCCCGGGCCGCGGCACCGCGTCCGCCCCGGGACGTCCGCCGACGACCGGCCCGACGCCCTGTGGGACATGGAGCGCTCGCTGCGCCGCCGCGGGTTCGCGGCGGTCGCCGGCGCCGACGAGGCCGGCCGCGGCGCATGCGCCGGGCCGCTCGTCGCCGCCGCCTGCGTGCTCCCGGCCGGCCGCCGGGGGAGGGTCCCCGGCC
>DASQNB010000003.1:0-2914 GCA_035645175.1 Geodermatophilus sp. | reverse complement strand
GATGATCCCGTAGACGAGCCCGGCCAGCGCCACGATCGACAGCAGCACACCGGGGACGTCGAGCCGGCCCGGTGAGGGGTCGCGCGACTCGGGGACGACGAGCACCGTCGCGACCAGGCCGAGGACGGCGACCGGCACCGTGATGAGGAAGATCGCGCCCCACCAGAAGTGCTCCAGCACCGCTCCGCTGGCCAGCGGGCCGCCGGCGATGGCGATCCCGGCCGTGCCCGCCCACACCCCGATCGCCCGGCCGCGCTCCCGCGGCGGGAAGACGTTGGTGATGACGGCGAGGGTGGTCGGCTGGACGGCGGCGCCGCCGATGCCCATGACCGCCCGCCAGGCGATCAGCTCGCCGGGGCTGTCGCTGAACGCGCCGAGCAGCGAGCCGGCCGTGAAGACCGACAGCCCGATGAGCAGCACCCGGCGCCGGCCGATCCGGTCGCCGATGACGCCCCAGGAGAACAGCAGGCCGGCGAAGACGAGGATGTAGGCGTCGATCGCCCACTGCAGCTGGGCCTGGCTGGCGCCCAGCTCGCGCTGCAGCGTGGGGATGGCCACGTTGAGGGTCGTGTTGCCCATGATCACCACGAGCAGGCAGACCGTCATGGTGGCCAGCACCCACCAGCGGCGGGGGTGGCCGGGCCGCTCCTCGGCGGCCTCGGGGAGCGACCGTTCGGTCGCCGTCACGCCCCGCCGTCCGGTGCGCCGGCGGCGCGGGACCTCCGGGCGGGGTCGACGAAGTCGGCGAAGGCCTCGAGGTTGCGCAGGGACTCCCCGCGCTTGACCCGCCACTCCCACTCGCGTCGGATCGAGGTGCCGAAGCCGATCTCGAGCATCGTGTTGAAGTGGTCGTCGGCGTAGCTGAGCACCGCGCCGAGGACCCGGTCGAGCTCCTCGGGGGTGACCGCGGCGTGCGGCAGCCGGCCGGTCAGGTAGACGTCACCGACGCGGTCGATCGAGTAGGCGACGCCGTACATGCGGGCGTTGTGCTGCAGCAGGTAGGTCCACAGCTGCTCGCGGTTCTCGTCGGGCTGCCGGCAGACGAAGGCCTCCACCCGCAGGGCGTGCTCGCCGACGATCAGCCCGCAGACGGTCTTGAGCTTCTTCGTGCCGGGCAGGTCGACCAGCCAGCGGCCGGGCGCGGGGTGCTCGTGCACCAGCTCGCCGTCCCGCAGCGTCTGCTCGATCACCGCGTCCAGCTCGACGACGGTCCGCTCGCGGCTCACTGGGCCACCTGCGCGCCACCCAGTGCCCGCACCGCGCCCAGCGCCCACGCCGGGCGCAGCAGCGTGCCGGGGGTGGCCTCCCGGGATGCCATGGCCATCTCCTCCGCGGCCGCGGTGTAGGCCGCGACCAGGCTGTCGACGGTGCGCTCCCAGGAGAACGCCCCGGCGTGCCGGCGGGCACCGGCCGACAGCAGCTCGCGGCGGGCGAGCACCGCGCGGATGGCCGCGGCGTAGTCGGTCGGGTCGCGGCCCTCGACCAGGACGCCGGAGACGCCGTCCCGGACGGCGGTGCGCAGGCCACCGACGGCGGCCGCGACGACCGGCGTCCCGCAGGCCTGGGCCTCCAGGGCCACCAGGCCGAAGGACTCGTTGTGGCTGGGGACGACGGCGACGTCGGCCGCCCGGTAGTGCTCGGCCAGCAGCTCGGTGTGCGCGGGCGGCAGGAAGCGGACCAGGTCGGCGATGCCGAGCCCGGCGGCCAGCTGCTCGAGCCGGCGGGGCGCCTCCAGACCGGTGCCGCTGGGGGCGCCGACGACGTGCACCTGCAAGCGGTCACGCAGGCCCGGGTCGTCGGCGAGCATCCGCGCGGCCGCCTCGAGCAGCAGGTCGGGGGCCTTGAGCGGCTGGATGCGGCCGACGAACAGCAGCACGACGGCGTCCTCGGCGACGCCGAGCCGGCGGCGGGCCGCCGCCCGGTCGCCGGGGGTGAAGCGGTCGAGGTCGACCCCGGGCGGGACGACGAGGGTGCGCCGCGGGTCGGCGCCGTAGTGGTCGACCAGCTGGCAGGCCTCGTCGGCGGTGTTGGCGACCAGCCGGTCGGCCTCGGCGACGACCTGCTCCTCGCCGATCACCCGGGCGCGCGGCTCGGGGCGGTCGCCGTCGGCCAGCGCGGCGTTCTTCACCTTCGCGAGGGTGTGCGCGGTGTGGATGAGCGGCACGCTCCACCGGTCGCGGGCCAGCCAGCCGACCTGGCCCGACAGCCAGTAGTGCGAGTGGACGACGTCGTAGTGGCCCGGCTCGTGTTGGGCCTCCTCGCGCAGGACGGCGGCGGTGAAGGCGCACAGCTGGGCCGGCAGCTCCTCCTTGCCGAGACCCTCGAAGGGGCCGGCGCTGACGTGCCGCACCGTGACCCCTGGGCCCATCTCGACCACGGGCGGCAGGTCGCTGGAGGTGGCGCGGGTGAAGACGTCGACGGCGATGCCGCGCTCGGCCAGCCGCCGGGACACCTCGACGACGTAGACGTTCATGCCGCCGGCGTCACCGGCGCCGGGCTGGTCGAGGGGGCTGGTGTGCACCGAGAGGGTGGCCACCCGCCGGGGCACGGCCGAGCGGTTACGGCGGCGAGCGGCCACGTACGACCTCCCGCCCCACTCCTGGGCGCCGGGAGGCACCCGCTCGACTCTGCATCCTGCAACAGCGCCAGGATGGGTCTCATGCCCGGCCCCTCCCCCCATCCTGCATCCGGCCCCCGACAGCTGCCCGGTACGGGGCGGACCGCCGTCGTCACCGGTGCCTCGAGCGGCATCGGCGCGGCCACCGCGACCCGGCTGGCGGCGGAGGGCTTCGACCTCGTCCTCGGCGCGCGACGCATGGACCGGTTGACCGAGCTGGCCGCGTCCATCGGCGCCCGGGCGCTGCCGCTGGACATCACCGACCCGGACTCGGTGGCCGCGTTCGCCGGCGCCCTC
>DASQNB010000002.1:0-5397 GCA_035645175.1 Geodermatophilus sp. | reverse complement strand
GTGCGCTCGACCTCCACGCCGGTCACCCGGTCCTCGCCGAGGAGGCGCACCGGGCGGCTGTGGAAGCGCAGCGTCACCGTCGTCCGGCCCGGGCGGGGCTCGTGGCCGGCCCACTCGCGGAGCACCGCCAGGTTCCGGGAGACGACCCGGTCGGTCGCCGCGCGCTCCTCGGCGGCGGCGTCGAGCTCGAGGTCGGCCGGGTCGACCAGGATGTCGGCCTGCGCCAGCTCGCCGAGCTCGCGCAGCTCCTGGGTGGTGAAGGTGGCCTGGGCCGGGCCGCGGCGGCCCAGCACGGTGACCGCCTCGACGGGGGCGGCGGCGAGGGTGTCGAGCACGTGCTGCGGCATGTCCGTGGGCTCGAGCTCCTCCGGGGAGCGGGCCAGCACGCGGGCCACGTCGAGCGCGACGTTGCCGACGCCCACGACGACGACCGCCCGTGCCCGCGCCAGCGCCGCCTCGACCGTCACCCGGTCGGCGTCGGGGTGGCCGGTGTACCAGGCGACCAGGGCGGTCGCCGCCAGGCTGCCGGGCAGCTCCTCGCCGGGCACGGCCAGCTGCCGGTCCAGCGCGGCGCCGTAGGTGTAGACGACGGCGTCGACCGCCGCGTGCAGGTCGCGGCAGGAGATGTCCCGGCCGATCTGCACGTTGCCGACGAAGCGCACCGCGGGGTGGTCCAGCGCCCGGTGCAGCGTGTCGCGGATGGCCCGCATCTTCGGGTGGTCCGGGGCGATGCCGTGCCGCACCAGGCCGAACGGGGTGGGCAGCCGGTCGATGAGGTCGACGGCGACCGGCACCTCCTCCTGCCTGGTGAGCGCCTCGGCGGTGTAGATGCCCGCCGGCCCGGCGCCGACGACGGCCACCCGCAGCCGCGTGGGAGGGGACGGGGGACCGGGGTCATCGTCGGCCGACACGACACGCATCCTGACCCGGCCGGGTGGGCGAGCACCAGGCTCGGAGACCCTCGAGGCGAGGAGGCAGCCCGGCCGCGGCCCCCTGCAGGGTCCCGCCGCGAGCCTGCGAGCGGTGGGGGCAGGGGGTCCTTCTAGACACAGCTGTGGTCGCGGTCCAGCCCGCCGACGACGTACTGGGTGAGGACCACGCGGCCGCCGTCGACCAGCGGGTCGCGGCGGCAGGTGGCGCGGGCGCCGGCGAGGGTCCTGGAGCCGGCCAGCCAGCTGTCGAGGTCGTGCAGCCGGCTGTCCTCCGGCACCGAGCCGGCGATCCGCCGCCACTGGTAGCGGGTGGAGTAGAGGCCGACCTCGGCACCGGTGACGGTGAGGCGGGTGGCCATCCCCTCCAGCGCCGCGCGGTTGCGGGCACGGGCGGGCGCCGACCCGGTCTGCCAGCTGTTCGTCGTCTCGACGTCGAGCCACCAGGTGTAGTCGCCCGGGTCGGCGTCGACGCCGGCGTCCTCGGCGGCCGGGACGAAGAAGTCCTCCACCGTGACCGCGGCCCGCTCCCATCCGTACCGCCACGAGCAGGCCCGGCTGTTGTCGCCGTCGCACCGGCCGTAGGGGGTGACCCCGCGCGAGGGCCAGGTGGTCACCAGCTCGCGCACCTGCCCGGGGTTGGCGGTGTTCACGTAGAGCTGCAGCTCCGGCTGCGCGGGCACCTCGCCGGTGGCCTCCTCCGCCGCCCAGGCGAGCTGCTCGGCCAGGCAGGGGTTGGGCCGGGTGGCCAGCCCGCCGTTGACCCCGACGACGGCGAACGCCGGATCCTCCGGGAGGTCGTCGTCGCACTGGGGGTACGAGACGTCGTAGCCGACCTCGGCGTCGTCCCGGTCGGACGCCGTCGCGGCGGGCACGTCGAGGGCCAGGGACGCCGCGGCCAGCGCGGCGACCCCGAGCGCCCGCACCCGACCAGCCACCGCACAACGATAGGCGGGGGTGTGCTCCCGGTCACCGGTTCACACGGCCTGGCAGACCGGGCACCAGTGGAGGTTGCGGCCGACCATCGCCTCGGTGCGCACCGGCGTCCCGCACAGGCGGCAGGGCAGCCCGGTGCGTCGGTACACGTAGTGCGCGTCCTCCCGCCGGACGGCGCCGCTGCGGCGGTCGCGGTGCTCCGGGCGGGTCGTGACGATCCGGCCCATCCGGACGCCGGAGCGCATGAGCACCACCAGGTCGGCCCACATCGCCGCCCAGGTGCCCGCGTCGACGTCCCGGCCCGGGCGGAACGGCGAGACGCCGTGCCGGAAGAGGATCTCGGCGCGGTAGACGTTGCCCACCCCGGCCAGCACCGACTGGTCCATCAGCAGGGCGCCGATCGCGGTGCGGCTGCCGGCGATCCGCCGGTGGGCCATCGTGCCGTCGGTGCGCGGCCGCAGCGGGTCGGGACCCAGCCGGTCGAGGATGCGGTCGACCTCCGGCGCGGTGAGCACCTCGCAGGCGGTGGCGCCACGCAGGTCGGTCCAGACGCCGAGGCCGTCGGGGCCCTCGCCCTCCCAGCGCATCCGGAGCGCGCCGCGCGGCGCCGGCGGCGTCCCGGTGCCGGCGGTGTACGACCCGTACAGGCCCAGGTGCACGTGCAGGGTGTCCGCGCCGAAGCAGGCGAACAGGTGCTTGCCGTAGGAGGTCACCTCGTCCAGCACCCGGCCGTCGAGCAGCGCCGCGCCCGCGGCGAAGCGGCCCTGGGGACTGGTGACGTGCACGGGACGTCCGGCGAAGGCCAGCGACTGGTCCCGGGCCAGCCGGTTGAGCGTGTGGCCCTCAGGCACGGGCGGCTCGCCAGGTCATGCTCTCCAGCTTCGCCCCTGAGCAGCGGCTCCGCCACGACGGCGCGGTGAGCCCGGCGACACTCAGCGGTCGCGGACCCGCTCGTAGCGCTCCAGTGCCACCCGGCGCTCCTCGGCGTGGTCCACGACCGGCAGCGGGTAGCCGGCCGGGACGCCGTCCGGCGCGAGCCACGGCTCGTGCACGTACCGCGCGGGGACGTCGCGCAGCTCGGGCACCCAGCGCCGCACGTAGTCGCCGTCCGGGTCGAACTCCTTGCCCTGCCGGGTGGGGTTGAAGACCCGGTAGTACGGCGAGGCGTCGGTGCCGGTGCCGGCGACCCACTGCCAGCCGTGGTTGTTGCTGGCCAGGTCGCCGTCGACGAGGTGCTGCATGAAGTACCGGGAGCCGCGCCGCCAGTCGACGTGCAGGTCCTTGACCAGGAACGAGGCGACGATCATCCGCACCCGGTTGTGCACGTAGGCCTCGCCGAGCAGCTGGCGCATCCCGGCGTCGACGATCGGGTAGCCGGTGCGGCCCCGGGCCCAGGCGGCGAAGCGCTCGTCGGCGTCCGGGCCGGTGTCGTAGGCCATCGCGTGCATCCGCTCGTCCAGCGGCTCCCGGGCGGACTCCGGGCGGTGCCACAGGACGTCGGCGTAGAAGTCCCGCCAGGCCAGCTCGTTGCGGAAGCTCTCGGCGGAGTCGTGGTCGAGGTCCTCGAGGTCGGCCAGCAGCGTGCGCGGGTGCACGCAGCCGTACTTCAGGTAGGCCGACAGCCGGCTGGTGCCGTCGGTGCCGGGGGTGTTGCGGGTCTGCTTGTAGTCGGCCAGGCGCGCGTCGTGGAAGCGCTGCCAGGCGTCGTGGGCGGCGGCCTCGCCGGCCGGGGGCAGCCGGACGCCGTCCAGGTCGGGCGCCTCCGGCGGCTCCTCGGAGCGGACGCCGGTGGCCCACGGCACCGACTCCGGCCGCGGCGCCGGGGCGCGCCAGCCGTGCTCCCGCCAGGCGCGGGCGAAGGGGGAGAAGACGCGGAACGGCGTCCCGTCGGACTTGGTGACCCGGCCCGGCATCACCGCGTACGGCGAGCCGGTGCGCACGAACGGGACCTCGCCGAGCGCCCGCTCGACCGTCGCGTCGCGCTGCCGGCCGTAGACGCCGGTGTCGGCCGAGACGTGCACGCTGGCCGCGCCGACCTCCCGGACCAGGTCCGGCAGCACGCGTACGGGGTCGCCGGAGCGCAGCACGAGGGCGCCGTCCACCTGCCCGCCGAGGTCGGCGAGGCAGTCGAGCAGGAACTGCCGCCGGGGCAGGCCGGAGGGACCCCACAGCCGGGGGTCGAAGACGAACAGCGGGACGACGGTGCCGCCGGGCCCGGCGGCCTCCCGGGCGTCGAGCAGGGCCGGGTGGTCGCCCAGCCTCAGGTCGCGGCGGAACCAGAGCAGCGCGGTGGGCACCCGCGCGAGCGTAGGCAGCTCCGGCCGGCCGCGCAGGTCAGGCGGCCGGGCAGGTCAGCGGTCGGCGGTGGCCAGGCCGAAGTGCGGCCGGTCGGCCTCGGCCACGAGGTCGAGGTCCTCGGGGTGCTGCTCGATGTAGTGGCGGACGAACGAGCAGTAGGGGAGCACGGTCAGCCCGCGCTCCCGGGCGGCGGTGAGCACACCGGCGACGAGTGCCGAGCCGAGCCCGCGGCCGCTGACCGAGGGGTCGATCTCGGTGTGCGGCAGTGCCATGGTGCCGTTCTCGACGTGGTAGCTGGCCAGACCGACGACACGGTCACCGAGCCGGATCTCGAAGCGTCCCCGATCCGGGACGTCGACCACGCTCGTCTCCATGCTGGGTGTTCCCCCTCCGCTCGTCCCCGGCGCCGTTGCCGGGGCTCGACCTGCGTTCAGAGACGGTAACGCGTCGCAGCGCGGGGGAGTGCCGCCTCGCGGGGGCATGTCGCCCCTGTGAGGTACGCCCGGGTGGGTGGGTAGGGGTGGGTGCATGCCCTTCCACTTCCGCTTCACCAAGCGCCTCGGACCGCTCCACCTCGACATCGGCCGCGGCGGGGTGTCGCCCAGCCTGCACGTCGGTCCGGTCGGCTACAGCCACCGCGGACGCCGCTGGTCGGTGCGGCTGCCGGGGCCGTTCCGCTACGTGTTCTCGCGGCGGCGCTGACCCCTCCCCGTCACGGGCGGGGGTTGGTCCGCGTCCAGCCCCGGTCGTCCCGCCGCCCGCCCAGGGCGGCGTGGCACCGGCGGCACACCGCCTGCACCTCCTCGGCGTGGCGGCCCGACTCGGGCTGGACGTCGGCCCAGGTGACGTGCGGGAAGCGGGCCAGCCTCGACCTGCTCAGCGACAGGCCGCAGACCGTCTCGTTGCGCCCGCGCTCCCACGCGTGGACCTCACCGGAGGGGTAGCGGATGCCGTCGTCGGGGTCGACCCACTGGCCGGTCGCCGCGACCGCCGCGTTGCGCAGTGCCATGAGCTCGTCGGTACCCGTGGAGGAGCGCGTCCCGCCCGGCGGTGGAGATCACTGCAGGCTCTTGGCGAACCCGTGCTCGGCGAAGGCGCGCAACGCCGTTCGGCCGGCGTCGCTGCCGGGCAGGACGACGGAGACGAGCACCGTGTCGGGAGAGGGGTCCACCCGCCCAGCATCGCGGCGGCCGGTCGAGACCTCGACAGCCGGGCGCTGATGGCCGAGCCGGCG
>DASQNB010000001.1:0-2940 GCA_035645175.1 Geodermatophilus sp. | reverse complement strand
GGCGGGCGTCACGACGGCGGCCATCGCGCCGTACAGCTCGACCAGGTGCGCCCGTTCGTCGGCATCGCCGGGCAGGTGCAGGACGCCGACCGTCGGTGCGACCTCCAGCGCCGCCGTCACGGCCGCCGCGTTGGACCCGGGGTCGACCAGGTTGACCAGCACGACGTCCGGGCGCTGCGCGGCCAGCGCGGCGCGCACCGCGGGCGCGGCTCCGGTGTGCCGGGCCAGCGGGACGGTGGCCAGCCGGTCGGGCGGCAGCAGCGGTGCGAAGCGGCCGGCGAGCGGCCCGGCGCAGACCAGCGACGCCGTCCAGCCCAGCCCGCCGACGCGGCGCAGCAGGTGGGTGAGGTAGACCTCGGCGCCACCCCAGTTCTCGGAGTCGCAGACCAGCGACAGCCGTCTCACCGGGGCACCAGCTCCCGGGCGGCGGCCAGCACGTCCCGTGGCCGCACCGAGTCCGCGCAGCGGAAGTCGATCGGGCAGACCAGGTGCGGGCACGGCGCGCACGGGACGTCGGCGGCCAGCGCGCGGTGCCGCGGCCCGGGGTGCGCCCACCGCACCGGGTCGCCGGGCAGGAAGACGGTGACGCTGCGGGCGCCCACGGCCGCGGCCAGGTGCGCCGAGCCGGTGTCGTTGCCGACCAGCACCGCGGCGTCGCGCAGCAGTACGGCCAGCCCGCCGAGGCTGGTGGCGCCGGTGAGGTCGACCGCCGGGGCGCGCATCGCGGCGACGACGGCCGCGCCGACCGCTAGCTCCCCCGGCCCACCGGTGACCACGACGGCCAGCCCGTCGGCGGCCAGCGCGTCGCCCACGGCGGCGTACCGCTCCGCCGGCCAGCGCCGGGTGGGTGAGGAGGCGCCGGGGTGCAGGACGGCGTAGCCGCCGGGCACCAGGCCGGCGCGGTCCAGCGTGGCCGCGTGCTCGGCCTCGTCGTCCGGGGTGAGCGGGAAGGCCATCTCCGGCGGGCCGGCCGGTGGCAGGCCGAGGTGCTCGAGCAGCCGGGTGTGCCGCTCGGCCTCGTGCAGCTCCACCGGGTAGCGCAGGTGCAGGTGCTCGCTGCCCGGCGGCGGGGTCCACCCGGTCGGGGCGAAGCCGCCGACGAGGCGGGCGCCCAGGGCCGCGGTGACCCGGTTGGCGGCGGGCCGGTCGCCGTACACCTGCAGCGCCAGGTCGAAGCGCCGTCCGGCGGCCGCCGCCGTGAACGCGGCCCACGCCGCCGGGTCGGGCTCGTGGCCCGGCGGGCGGTCGGGGACGTCGTCGGCCCCCGGGAAGGGCAGCAGCTCGTCGACGGCGTCCCCCATCCGCTGCACCACCGCGGCGGTCTGCGGCCAGGTGACCAGGGTGACCTGGAGGTCCGGCCGGGCCATCCGCAGCCGGCGCAGCGCGGGCAGCGAGCAGAGCAGGTCGCCCAGGCCCAGCCGCAGGCGCACGAGCGCGACACGGCGCACGGCCGGGTCGGCGAGGGGTCCGCTCACCTGCACCTTCCTCCCCCGGCGCGGGCTCGCCGGGTCTGCTGTACTGCGGGTCCTGTCCAGAAGCGGCGGGTCCCATGCGCGAGGAGGTCCCGTGGACCCCGTGGGCCACGTCCTGCGGCTGTGCAGCGTCTTCGAGCCGCTGACCGTCGACGGGCGGTCCGCGCGGTTCGACCCGATCGGCGGGATGCAGAACCACACCGCCACGCTGACCCGCTGCCTGGACGCGCGGGGGCTCGCGCAGACGGTGGTCACCTCGCGGCTGGCCGGCCGTCGCGGCCGGGTGCCGATGGGCCGCTCCACCGTCGTCCACCGCACCGGGCTGCGCGTGCCGCGGCTGCGCCAGCTGTGGGCGCTGGACGCGCTGCGCGTCGTCCTGCACCGGCCCGCCCGGCCGGTCGACGTCGTGCACGCCCACCAGGGCGAGGACCTCGCCACCCTGCCGCTGGCCCGGCTCGCCGCGCGCCGGCACCGCTGCCCGCTGGTGGTGACCGTGCACTGCAGCGTCGGGCACACGCTGACCGGCCGGGGCCCGCGCACCCGGCTGCTGCGGGCGCTCGGCGGGTGGGTCGAGCGGTCGGCGCTGCGCCGGGCCGACGCGGTCGTCGTCCTCACCGACCGGACGGCCGCCGCGCTGGCCGCCGACGGCGTCCGGACCGGCCGCGTGCACACGATCCCGTCCGGCTTCGACCCCGCGCTGTTCGCCGACCGCTCCCCTGACGCCTTCCCCGGTGCGGGCCGGCCGCGGATCGGCTACGTCGGCCGGCTGGCCCCGCAGAAGCGGGCCGACCTGCTGGTCGAGGCGTTCGGCCGGATGCGGGAGCGGGCCTGGCTGGTCGTGGTGGGTGACGGCCCCGACCGGGGGCGGGTGCACGAGCTGGCGGTCGGCCTCCCCGGGGTGCTCCTCACCGGCTTCGTCGAGCACACCGCCGTCCCGGGCGTGCTGGCCTCGCTCGACGTGCTGGTGCTGCCGTCGGCGTACGAGGAGATGGGCTCGGTGCTCACCGAGGCCATGGCCTCGGGGCTGCCGGTGGTGGCCAGCGACGTCGGTGGCATCCCCGAGGTGGTGCGCGACGGTGTCACCGGCCTGCTCGTCCCGCCCGGGGACGTCGGCGCGCTGGCCGCCGCGCTGGACCGGCTGGCCGCCGACCCCGAGCTGCGCGCCCGGCTGTCGGCGGGGGCGCGCGACCGGGCCGCGGACTACGCGTGGCCGCGGCTGGCCGGGCGGGTGGCGGCGGTCTACGCGGGCGTGCGGGAGGGTCCCTCCTTCGGGCTCGCGGCGTGAGCGAGCTCGCGAGCTCACGCATGGGCACAGCAGCGCCGCGAACGCGGCCGACGAGCGCCAGCGAGGAGGGCTCGTGAGCGCCGTCGGCGTGCTGGTGCCGGTGTACGACCAGGCGGCGTTCCTGCCGCGCGCCCTGGAGGGCCTGCTCGCCCAGGACGTCGCCGACTGGACGGCGCTGGTGCT